>WTIY01000046.1 GCA_011525065.1 Flavobacteriales bacterium | reverse complement strand
CTTTAGCACCGGGCTATTGGCGCAAATGCCAAAGGATTTGGCCCAATCCATTGATGCGGTCCAAGACCAGGTCATCGATTGGCGACACGATTTACACCAAAACCCTGAACTCTCAAATCGGGAGTTTGAAACAGCTAAAAAAATTGCCGCTCATTTGCGTGAGTTGGGCATGGAAGTCCGCACTGGGGTGGCCAAAACAGGCGTAGTTGGTTTGCTCCACGGAGATCATCCCGGTAAGGTTGTCGCCTTAAGAGCAGACATCGACGCCCTTCCGGTAACCGAGCGGAATGACCTGCCCTATAAAAGCATTAAAACCACCTCTTTTTTAGGCACACCAACCGGAGTCATGCACGCCTGTGGACACGATACCCATACGGCCATACTCATGGGGGTCGCAGAAGTTTTATCTCAACATAAAGACAAAATAAAAGGCACCGTTAAATTCGTGTTTCAGCCCGCCGAAGAAGGGCCGCCACCGGGAGAAGAAGGCGGCGCCAAACTCATGATCAAAGACGGGGTGCTAAAAAACCCTAAGGTAGATGCCATTTTTGGCTTGCACATTAACTCAGCCACACCAGTGGGAACGATTCGTTATAAGTCTGGAGGTACCATGGCGGCTGTAGAGCGCTTTGTGGTCAATGTTTCGGGTAAAGGAACCCACGGTTCAGCTCCGTGGACGGGTGTAGATCCAATTTTAATCGCGGCCAAAATCATCGATGGCTTTCAAACCATCATCAGTCGTGAGGCCCCTTTGGTAGACGAGGCAGCCGTCATCACTGTTGGAAAAATTACCGCTGGAGTGCGTTTTAATATCATTCCTGAGAGCGCAGAACTGATCGGAACGGTGCGCACCTTGAACCCCGAAATGCGGGCGCTGATCATGCGGCGGATGGACGAGATGGCGCGTGACATTGCCAAAGCGTACGGGGGCAGTGCCGAAATCGAGTGGCAAAACAATACGGTTGTGACCTTCAACGATCCGGAGTTAACCGCGCAAATGGTTCCATCTTTGGAGGCCGTTGCTGGAAAAAAGAATGTTCAAACCACCATTGCCTCTACCGGGGGTGAAGACTTCTCTTATTATCAAGAAATCGTGCCTGGCTTTTTCTTTTTTCTAGGAGGCATGGATCCCGGCAACAAAGAGCCATTTCCACATCACACTCCAGATTTTAGAGTTGAAGATTCAGGCATGGCTCTTGGGGTAAAGGCCCTAACCCAAATTGCCCTAGACTACTTAAATCAATAAATCATGGGAACTGGTACCGAGCTTTGGGATTTATTTTTATACACCTTACCGGGGATCCTGGTGGCCCTTGGAGCCCTGTACGTGATGAAACACCAAGCCAAACAAGAGCAGCAGCGGCGGTATTTTGAATTGCGGCGTCTGCAATCAAAAGAAGCCTTGAGTACGCGCCTGGAGGCCTACGAGCGCTTGACGCTTTTTCTTAGCCGAAACAGTCTCAAGAAATTAGTGTTGCGCACCGAAGTCACTCAGGATGAGGTGTCCTTATACGCTCAAAGCCTGATTCAAACCATCGACCGAGAGTTCGATCACAATTTGAGTCAACAAATTTATCTCAGCGTGGCCTGTTGGGACTTGATCCTCATGGCTAAAAACAAGACCATCCTAAACATTAGGGCAGCAGCACAGAGCGGCTCAGACGATGTCAATGCATTCAGACAGGCCCTATTAGCAACAGACAACAATCAAGAAGACGTAATGATGCAAGCACTGCAGTACTTAAAGGCTGAAGTGGCTCAATTGTGGTAATGAAAAACAATGTCCTACAAACCCCCATAGAGTATCTCAAGGGCGTTGGGCCAGGACGTTCTGCGCTACTGCGTCAGGAATTGTCCATACACACTTTTCAAGACCTCCTCCACCTTTTTCCCAATCGATACATTGACCGCACCCAATATCATAAAATCAGCGATTTGGTCAATACGGGAGCAGAAGTGCAAATCATTGGGACCATAACCCATGTTGAAACGGTTGATCAAAAGCGAGGAAAGCGTTTAGTGGCCGAGTTTAGCGATGACACCGGGCTGATGGAATTGGTGTGGTTCAGAGGACATAAGTGGATCAAACAATCACTAAAAGTAGGCGTACCACTCGTGGCTTTTGGTCGCTTGACCCAATTTAAGGGGCAATTCTCAATGGCCCATCCCGAATTGGAATTGTTAGAAGAGCACCAGGGTCAACTGCGGTCTGCCCTTCAACCCCTTTATCCTTCTACAGAAAAACTCAGTAAAAGCGGATTGAGTAATCGCTTAATGGGTCAACTCACCGCTCAATTGATCAAAGATCATCTGGCCCAAGAGATCGATCCACTTCCTCAAAGCATTACAGAGCGACTCAAACTCCTGAGTCAGCGGGAAGCTTTGACCCAAATTCACTTTCCCAGCGATCAAAATCAATTGGCGCGCGCTCAATTTAGATTAAAGTTTGAAGAATTGTTCTTTGTACAACTTCAATTACTCAGGAAAAACCTCATCCACAAACGTAAAATCAAAGGCTACAAATTCAGCGAAGTTGGAACCTTATTTAACGACTTTTTTAAACAACATTTACCCTTTGAGTTGACCCCGGCTCAAAAACGAGTAATCAAAGAAATTCGCTCCGATTTAGGCAGTGGTGCTCAAATGAATCGACTGCTGCAAGGTGATGTGGGGTCAGGAAAAACCATTGTGGCTTTTATGAGCGTCCTCTTGGCCTTAGACAACGGATATCAGGCCTGTATTTTAGCCCCAACTGAAATTTTGTCAGTTCAACATTACAATGGTTTACTTGAGTACTGTAACAAATTGAATATCAGCATTTCATTACTTACAGGATCAACTAAAACTTCAGATAGAAATGAGCTTTTAGAGTCGCTTTCTAAGGGTGATTTAAACATTTTAGTTGGGACGCACGCTCTCTTGGAGGATCGCGTCAAATTTCAGAATTTAGGGCTTGCCATAATCGATGAGCAACATCGATTTGGGGTGGCTCAGCGCAGTAAACTTTGGCACAAGAATGAGTATCCACCAAACGTTTTAGTGATGACCGCGACACCCATCCCACGAACCTTGGCCATGAGTTTGTATGGTGACTTGGACATCAGCGTTATCGACACCCTACCCCCAGGACGAAAACCCATAAAAACGGTCCACAGATATGACAACAATCGTTTGAAGGTCTTTGGATTTATTCGTCAAGAAATCGCCAAAGGCCGTCAGATTTATATCGTTTATCCGCTGATTCAAGAATCTCAGGCCCTGGACTATAAAGATTTGATGGACGGCTACGAAAGCATTGTTAGGGAATTCCCGACACCGAAATATCAAGTGTCCATCGTTCACGGTCAGATGAAATCGAGCGACAAGGATTTTGAAATGCAGCGATTCGCTTCAGGTCAGACCCAAATTATGGTGGCCACAACCGTCATTGAAGTCGGGGTAAATGTGCCGAATGCCAGTGTTATGGTGATCGAAAGCGCCGAACGCTTTGGTTTGAGTCAACTCCACCAATTGCGGGGGCGTGTGGGTCGTGGGGCCGATCAAAGCTACTGCATTTTGATGTCTGGACACAAGCTTTCGGATGATGCGCGCCAGCGCCTACAAACTATGGTGGCTACCAATGATGGCTTCGAAATCTCTGAGGCTGATTTGAGATTGCGTGGGCCCGGAGACCTAATGGGTACT
This sequence comes from Flavobacteriales bacterium, assembly GCA_011525065.1. GTDB lineage: Bacteria > Bacteroidota > Bacteroidia > Flavobacteriales > Flavobacteriaceae > BACL21. Next base: position 908 of record WTIY01000046.1, on the reverse strand, counting down.
CAACAAAGCGGGGTTTTACAGCTTAAAATCGCTGATTTGGTAAAAGATGGCGAAACCCTAAAACTGGCTCGATCCTACGCCAAGGAGGTGCTGCGTCAAGATCCCGAACTGAATCATCCAGATCACAAAGGGGTTCGATTGACTCTAGCTGCCATATTTAAGTTCAAAAACATTTGGCATCACATTTCCTAGACCCAAATTTCATTGCGCCTCCTTATTATTTTCACGAAAACTGAAGCGGTTAGGGTTAAAAATCGAGGCGATGGTTTTATCAAAAACAAGCATAATCCTATCTTTGTCGCTTTAACCCACGAAAGATGACCATTTCCTACAATTGGCTGAAGCAATTTTTACAACTCGATTGGCCCGCAGAACAGACCGCAGAACTGCTCACCGACTTGGGTCTTGAAGTAGAAGGCGTTGAATCGTATTGCTCGGTCAAGGGCGGATTGAGCGGGATCGTTGTTGGTCGTGTTTTAACGTGCAGACAGCACCCCGACGCTGACCGTCTAAAGTGCACTACAGTGGACATCGGTGGCCAAGAGCCTAGCGCTATTGTTTGTGGCGCGCCAAATGTCGCAAAAGGACAGTATGTAGCGGTCGCAACCGTCGGAACCACCTTGTATACGGCTGATGGCGAGGCCTGGAAAATCAAAAAAAGTAAAATTCGTGGTCAAGTCAGCGAAGGCATGATTTGCGCCGAAGACGAGCTCGGGCTTGGCGATAGCCACGATGGCATAATGGTCTTAGACGGCAGCCCTAAACCTGGCACACCACTTTCTGAGGTGGTAACGATCACCAAAGATGAATTGTTCGACATAGGATTAACGCCGAATCGTGCAGATGCCATGAGTCATTGGGGTGTAGCTAGAGATCTCAGGGCAGGTCTACTGGCTAAAGGACAAACC
>WTIY01000020.1 GCA_011525065.1 Flavobacteriales bacterium | reverse complement strand
CCCTATATCCAGCGCCTTTTTTGGTTTTTTTTCTCTCTCCAAGTCGAGCATTAGTCGGACCAGCTGCTCGGTTTCAGGTCTTGGAATAAGTGCTCCTTTAGCCACCTTAAAGTCATGGCCGAGAAACTGAACACAACCTAAAATATATTGAATGGGTTCGCTATTCATCAGCCGGCTCAACACCTGATTGAGCCACTTCTGATCTACATCCATGAGCTCAGTCTTTTGCTGGATCACCAAGTCTACCGCCTCCCAACCAAAACGGGTCGAAAGGACCATAATCAAAAGGCTTCTCGATTCTTCATTTGGATAGATGGCGCTCAAGGCATTCATCCAATGCTGTTGCCATTGATTGACCGTCATAATTGGCTTATGGTTTTTAACATTTGAATCCCACAGGCATGATGACCAGTATCCCCTAAAGGACCGTCAATGTAATCAAAACCTGATCGTAGATACAGCGTTTGGGCGCGCTTCATATAATCCATGGTTTCGATATAACAAAAATCAAATTTTTCAGCCACAGCATATTTGAGACATAAGTCCATCATTTGGCGCCCGTAACCTTTTGATCGCGCTTGCTTGGAAAAGTACATTTTCTGCAGCTCGCAATAGTTGCTGTGAAAATTGGCCAATGGAGCAATCCCGGCACCACCAAAAATTGTTTGACCATCGGTCAACACATAATATCGTGATTTGGGGCTTTGGTAGAATTGATACATAGCGTCCAAAGAGGGATCGGCAAAAGCGGTACCGACTTTGGGCACATTGAACTCGAGCAAAACTGAGCGAATTAACTGACCCATTTCTGGATCATCACCAGGCTGGATGCATCGTATGTGTAGCATTTTTTGAATGAAATTTTAATGGTACTTTTGAAGGGTGAAGATACACGAAAAATTCATGGAACGTTGCCTTCAGTTGGCCAAAAACGGCTGGGGCACTACCTACCCCAATCCCATGGTTGGCTGTGTCATTGTGAAAGATGGAAAAATCATCGCTGAGGGTTGGCATCATCACGCTGGTGGGCCCCATGCCGAAGCGCATGCCATCATGCAAGCCAAAGCCGATGAGCTCAAGGGCGCTACCTTATATGTCAACCTCGAACCCTGCAATCATATCGGTCGAACAGGAGCATGTGCCCCACTGGTAGCGAGTCATGGCATCACAACCGTAGTCATCGGCTGTGTTGATTCAAATAAAAAAGTAAACGGATCGGGCATTGATTATCTCAAAGGTCAAGGTCTAAAGGTCATCACCGGAGTTCTTGAGCAAAAGGCTCAAGCACTGAATAAACGATTCTTTCGCTTTCACCGAGATAAAAGACCACACCTGGTCTTAAAATGGGCACAAACCAAAAATCAATTTTTTGCGCCACATTCTAAAGAAATCAATCGTCCAGTCTGGATCTCTAATGCGTATTCAAGACAACACGCCCATAGTTTGCGCAGTAAAGAACAGGCCATCCTGGTTGGATACAATACTTGGCTTGAGGACCAACCCAAATTGACCGCCTATCGATGGAATGAAAATAACCCAACGAAAGTGGTTTTGGGTGGAAGCCAACGCCCGACAAAAGAGGTGCTTTGGATTCAGCGAAATCGAGTTGAAACCGTCGGTGAGTTACTTCATGAACTCTATAAAAACGACATACAGAGTGTCCTTGTAGAAGGAGGGGCTAAGACACTACAGCAATTCATAGACGCCGACCTCTGGGATGAGTGTTATGTTTACCAGAGTCCGAATGACTGGAATGAGGGTCTCAAAGCCCCAAGAATACCCGGAAATCCAAAAAGCCTCACTGAATATGGGACTGATGAACTGCTCTATTTTTCAAAAGAATAATGACCAAGGCTAAAACCAGTTTTAAAACCATAAAACAAGGCGCCAGTGATGTCCTGTATAAAAGTAAAGGCAGTAAATTCATCGGTTTCAGCAAAAAGATCAGCAGCCCCGAGGACGCATTGGCATTTTTTGATCAACTAAAAAATAATCACAATGGGGCCAATCATTGCTGCTATGCCTATAAGGTCGGGATGGACCCCAGTGAAACTCGTGTGAATGACGATGGAGAACCCAGTCACAGCGCCGGTACTCCAATTCTTGGTCAGATTCAATCTTTTGGTCTGACCAATACGGCCATAGCGGTGATTCGATATTTTGGCGGAACTAAATTAGGGGTGGGCGGCTTAATTAAAGCCTATAAAACGACAGCTCAACTGACCTTAGAACAATCGGAATTCATGACACAGCACCTCCATAGTCAAGCTGAACTGCGTTTTGAATATGAACAAGTCGGCGCAGTAATGCAATGGATAAAAACAAATCAATACAATGTTGAGCAAAAGTACATCGATAGAAAAAGCCGAGTTATTTTTCAATTGCCAATCACAGATCAAGAAAAGGCACGATTATATTGGACAGCTTTTCAACAGGTAGACCTATCGATCCGCTAAACTTCATGGAAAATTTTTAACGCGTAAAAACAAGGCGCTTTAGGACTTCATATTTTTATCAATGGATTCCAGAAGATAGTCTGGAGCCTGACGTATTTTTCCAGTTTTTTTATCGACAAAAGCGAGGGTGGTTTGAGCGGTCACCAAGCGCTTATTTTCTTGATTATAAATCGTGTAGGAAAATTCTATTTTTACCGCTGGTTTTTGAATCAATGTCGTTTCAATTTCGAGCAGGTCATCATAATGTCCGGGAGCATGATAATTTATGCTCAATTGAGTCACGGGAAGCAAAACATTTTCTGACTCTAAAGATTTGTAGGTGTGACCCATTTTTCTCAGCCAATCTGTTCTAGCCTGTTCGAGGTACAAGGCGTAGTTTCCGTAGTAAACATAGCCCATTTGGTCGGTTTCGCCATAGCGAACACGAATTTTACATACTGTTTTACAGGACATTAATTTTATACATAAAATGAGATCAAAATTTTTGTGAGCGGGCTCTCGTAATAATGAGAAAAAAAAAATCAAAATTCAATAGGCTTTCTATTTTTTTTTTAGATTTTTTGTTCACATATTTGTATTGTTAAGAAAATGTTAGCACTGGGTCCTCGGATCGCTAATTTCATTCTGTTTTTTAACCGATATAAAACGCTTTAATTAATCATGGGGAGAACTGCGGAATCAGTTTGGGGAAATTGCTTGTCCTTTATCAAAGACAACATTTCATCGCAAGCGTACAAAACCTGGTTCGAACCCATCAAAGCCGTCAAACTTGTTGACCATGCGCTCAGCATTCAAGTGCCAAGTAAATTCTTCTACGAGTGGCTTGAAGAGCACTATGTTAAACTCCTCAAGGTTTCTTTGACACGCGAGCTAGGAACCAAAGCCAAACTGGTGTACATCATCAAGATGGAAAACACTTACGGCAACAAGCAACCGTTCACCGAAAAAATCCCAAGCGCGAATCGAGGTCAACTAAAAGGCCAGGAAGTCGATGTGCCACTAAAGCACAAAAGCCCTGAACTAAAAAATCCCTTTGTAATTCCGGGGATTCGCAATGTAAAAATTGAATCTCAACTCAATCCGAACTACAGTTTTGAGAACTTTTTGGAAGGGGATTCAAATCGTCTGGCCCGATCAGCCGGTTATGCTGTGGCCAATAAACCTGGAGGTACCTCGTTTAATCCTTTGCTCATATTTGGAGGGGTTGGTTTGGGTAAAACCCATTTGGCCCATGCCATAGGGGTAGAAATCAAAGAAAAGTACCCAGAAAAGACCGTTCTGTACATTTCTGCAGAAAAATTTACCCAGCAGTACATTGAATCGGTCAAAAAAAATAATCGAAACGACTTCATCCATTTCTATCAAATCATTGATGTATTGATTGTCGATGACATTCAGCTGCTTTCGGGAAAAGCAGGAACGCAAGATGTGTTCTTCCACATTTTTAATCATCTGCATCAAAACGGCAAGCAAGTTATTTTGACCAGTGATAAGGCACCGGTTGATATGATGGATATAGAACAACGTCTACTTTCTCGCTTTAAATGGGGCCTTTCTGCCGAACTCAACCATCCGGATTATGAAACCAGGGTTGCCATTATCAAAAATAAACTTTATCGAGACGGGGTTGAAATGCCTGAAGATATCGTAGAATTTTTGGCCAACAACATCAAAACCAACATTCGTGAGTTAGAAGGAGCCATTATCTCACTAATCGCTCACTCTTCATTTAACCGAAGAGAAATCACCATTGATTTGGCCAAAAAGATTGTGGATAATTACGTCAAACACACCAAACGTGAAGTCTCTATTGATTACATTCAAAAAGTCGTCAGTGAATACTTCCAAATGGACGTTGACACCTTGCAGTCAAAAACCAGAAAAAGACATATCGTACAGGCGCGTCAGCTCGCGATGTTTTTTGCGAAAAAATTTACCAAAGCCTCATTGGCTTCCATCGGTTCTCAGATTGGGCAACGCGATCACGCCACGGTGCTACACGCCTGCAAAACAGTAGACAATCTTTCCAGTACAGACAAGCAATTCCGTAAATACGTGGAAGACTTGAACAAGAAATTAACCCTCTAAATCCCGAGCCTTCGGGATTTATTTTTTATGGAAAAAACAAAAATACTGATGGTCTGTTTGGGCAATATATGTC
>WTIY01000071.1 GCA_011525065.1 Flavobacteriales bacterium | reverse complement strand
CTCGGTAACTCTCTAAAATGCCGTAGTTAATTTGAGGTAAAAAAGCCTCATAGGACGCTCGATCTCGTCGCGCCACTTCGTTAAGGCAATAGCGAAGGGCAAAAATACTTCCTGAATACCGGATATAAGGGTCTGGGTGATGGATGGTAGCTAGGGTAGCGATGAAATTGGCTTCGTTTTCTGCAGCAAATCCCATTTGGTGGGCTTGTTCGTGAGCGCTGACCACTGGAAATTTATAATTTTTAATGCGATCATTGACTTGGGCTTCTCCGGTTATTGGATTGTAATAACCGCTGTATCCCATGTAGGTCAGGCCGAGTGACCATAGAGATGACTTGATGCTGGTCCCGCGATAATCGAACTCTGGATGAATCTCGCCCAGCCGCTCATATCCTACACGTGATAATTCGAATATTCTTTCTTGAGTGTAAGGTAAGTCGATTTTGACGCTGTCTGGATAGCCCAATTGACGGTGAAGCGCATTGCTTTTTTTTGCCAATCGTTTGGTCAGACCTATGAGTTCCTCTGTGGTGTAATCTGGGGAGAGTTGAAGTGTTTTGTACAGAGGTGGTCTGAGATAATTCAGCCCCCAAATTAAATTGAACACAAAATAGATGATCGCCAGGTTGCCCGTAAGTTCCAGAAAAAAGCCACTGGAGTCTGAGCGCAGCCTGCGGTAATTTTTAAGGCACCAACGCAGGGCCAAAAGGATCAAGAGCGGATAAAAAATATCCCCAATTGAAAATGGAATCCATCCAAAACTGTAACGCAATAGAGTGCTGATTAATGGGTAAACGCCTAAACTGTAATATTGTTCGATAACATCGCCATAGGGTCTGAGCCATTGAAGTCCAAAGTATTGGATCGGGAGCAAAAGCGCGAGAAAAATGCGTCGGTATTTACCCATATTCAAACATACAAATAAATCAGAAGGTATCGTTTTGCATCCCAATAAGAAGCCCTAAATTTGTACAAAACCATCTAATGACATCAGCATTATCGACCATAGCGCCTCGAGAAATTTGGACCCATTTTGAGGCTTTAAACGCCATCCCTAGAGGATCAAAAAAGGAAGCTGCTGTTATTGAATTTATTCAAAATTTTGGCGCAGAATTAGGCTTAGAGACCCAAACAGATGGCGTCGGTAATGTCCTAATTAAAAAACCAGCGACTGGGGGTATGAACCACCGCAAGACCATCGTGATGCAGGCCCACCTGGACATGGTTCATCAAAAAAATTCAGAGGTCGATTTTGACTTCGATACCCAGGGCATTCAAATGTATGTCGATGGGGATTGGGTCAAAGCCAAAGGCACGACATTAGGGGCAGACAATGGTTTAGGGGTCGCGGCCATTATGGGCGTCTTGGCCTCGGACACCATCAAACACCCTGCGATTGAGGCTTTGTTTACCATCGATGAAGAGACTGGAATGACCGGTGCTTTAGCTTTAGAAGGAGATTGGCTGACTGGTGAAATTCTGCTGAACCTGGATACGGAGGAAGATGATGAACTTGGGGTAGGCTGTGCCGGGGGCATTGATGTCACCTTCAAGGCCTCCTATAAGCCTTTAGAGGTCACTTCAGGACAAGCCTGTCGAATTTCCGTGAGTGGATTGAAGGGGGGGCACAGTGGCATGGACATTCATTTAGGCTTGGGTAATGCCAACAAAATCATGAACCGCTTGCTGTGGTCCGTTAAAAATGTGGTTGATTTGGCCGAAATCAAAGGGGGCAGTTTGCGCAACGCCATTCCTCGTGAAAGCTTTGCGGTGGTCTTGGTTCAGGACGATCAAATGCCAGCGTTTAATGCAGCCATTGAGGATATCATGGATGAAATCCGAGCTGAATATCGCTCCCTTGAGCCTGATTTGACTATGGATTGTCAGGCTACAGACGCGCCGAAGCAAGTGGTTCCTCGAGCGGCATTTGAGAATATTTTGTACGGCATACAAGCTACATTAAACGGTGTTTACCGCATGAGTCCGGACATCGAGGGTCTTGTAGAGGCCTCGAATAATTTGTCCAAAGTACGGGTGGAAAATGGATTGATTCAGTGGGAGTGTTTGACGCGATCCTCTGTAGAAAGCACTAAATGGGATTTAGTCAGACAGCTTCAGGCTGTTGGGCGTTTGGCCGATTGTGAGGTGGATCACGCCGGCGATTATCCCGGTTGGGCTCCGAATATGGACAGTGCGATATTAAAGCTTATGCGTCAGATCTACCAGGAGCAATTTCAAAGTGAACCCAGAGTCGCTGCGTGTCATGCGGGACTGGAATGTGGTATTATCGGTAAACACTATCCGAAAATGGACATGATTTCCTTTGGGCCAAACATAAGAGGAGCCCATTCGCCTGATGAACGCGCAAGCATCTCTTCGGCCCAAAAGTTTTGGGGTTATCTTTGCGAGACCTTGGCTAGAATTCCAGAGAAAATATAAAAAAAATGCCGCTGAACACAGCGGCATTTTTTCTATTGTACTGGGCCGACCAATTCTATTTCAAAAATCACATCGGCATTTGGTGGAATTACGTTACCCGCTCCTTGAGGGCCCCAAGCGAGGTGAGAGGGAATAAATACAGTGAGTTTATCCCCGTAACTCATTTCAAACATGGCTTCTTTAAAACCAGGAATCAATCCTGCATCCTTGCTGTATGGGGAAGGTAAGGGGCTATATTGATTGTTTGCCGCACGCTGCGCGTTAACGCTTTCAAATTGTTCGGCAACCGATTGAATGCTGGTATCCAGTAAATTACCATCAGAGAAATAACCGGCATAATCCAACAATACTTTGGTGCCTTCAGCGGGCTTCATGCCTTTTCCTTTATGATTCCAATAGATTTGAATTCCCGATGGATAAACTTCAGCATCGAGCGCAAGAGCATCTAATTCGGCCTTTTTTGCGGCAGCAACTAGGGCAATGCGTTCAGCTTTTTCGGCTTCCTGTTGTTCTATTTTGTTCACTTCTTCCTCGAAGGAAGGAACCTCAACGCCATTGCTGATGATATTTACTGAATTGATGATTACTGCATCTACAGGTTTATCTCCGGGTTTAGTGGTAGGGACCCCGCCAATTGAATCGACGACGTCTTGACCCAGAACAATTTCACCAAAGACGGTATGTTTCCCATTGAGCCATGGGGTCTCTTTGAGCGTAATAAAGAATTGACTTCCATTGGTTGCTGGGCCTGAATTCGCCATGGACAAAATTCCCTTACTTCGATGACTGAGGCTGTCGACAATTTCATCGGGAAAAGTATAACCTGGATTGCCCGTGCCGTCTCCTTTTGGATCACCACCCTGAATCATGAAGTCCTTGATGACACGATGAAAGGTCAGGCCATTAAAATAGGGTTTGTCCTGATACATTGAATCCACTCTAGGATGAGTGCCATTGGCCAAAGAGACAAAATTGGCAACAGTCATTGGTGTTGCCTGGTGATAAAATTTTGCCACAAAAGTTCCTTTATTTGTAACAAATTCTCCGTACAGTCCAGGGCCTAAATCCGAATATTTGCTACTACAACTGCTCAAGCTAATCAGAAGCGAGCTGGCCATAAGAATGATGTATTTCATGATTGTATTGTTTTAAAGTATTGATTGATAAATTATGATTTAAAGTTCTGTTAATCTCTGTAAATTTCAACAAGCACTGGAGTATTGGGGGCTAAGGTGCCTGGAAGACCTCGATACCCATAAGCCATGATCGAGGGCAATACCAGTTTTAACTCACTTTTAGGTGTTGAAAGTTTGATGCCCTCCCTCAAGCCAGTAATGAGCTCCTGATGACTTTGATCCACTTGATATTCAATCGTTCCGTTGTCCAGTACAGAGACAATTGGATTCATTGCCAAGTCGTAAACGGCGTAGCGAAAAATCACTGTATCTCCTTTTTTTGGCTGTGTACTATTTCCTGGTAAATTGGTTTGTATGGAGTACCAAAAACCACCCTCCGATTGTTGGTAGGTGTCAATGGAGTCTTGTGATTTGATGAAGTTTTCGATTTCAATGGACTCTTGGGCGAACATGGCTTTATTCCTTTGAACCGATCCTTCCATAAAACCTCCTGAGCGCTTTTGAACTGGTTTTCTCACTTCCGGTTGACCGCAGGCCACAAAAGCCACGCCAATAAGGGCGCATATTATCAATAAATTAGGCCGCATCAAGTTCCGCTTTATAGCCTGGAAGGCAAGTTAAGAAATAGTCGATGGCTTGTTGGGGCGCGCCTTGATATCGTCCCCCAGCAGCGTTGTTATGTCCACCCCCATTAAAGTGCTTTCGGGCGAAATTATTGACCGAAAAATCACCGACGCTCCTCAAGGATATTTTCGTGATGCCCTCGTTTTGATTTTCGATAAAGATTAGGGCAAATTTTATTCCTTTGAGCTGCAAGGCATAATTCACGAATCCCTCTGTATCTCCTTTTTTGAAATCACACTGATCTAAATCGTTTTGATTGAGATAGGTAAATGCAGTATGCCACTTTGGGAATATTTCAAGTTGCGCGAGTGCACGTCCCAGAAGTTTCAATCGACCGGGGCTTTGTGTGTCATAAACCTCCTGGTGAATCTCGGTATGTGCCGCACCTGCATCGATTAAAGCCGCGATTATTCGATGGGTTGTGGC
>WTIY01000167.1 GCA_011525065.1 Flavobacteriales bacterium | reverse complement strand
CCTCTGGACCACTTTAGTGAAGTCTTTGTCAAATTCACTTACGTTTATTCCATAATCTTCGGCGTGCTTTATGTAGTCAAAGACTTGGGCACTCTTAAGGAGCGCTTTCGTGGGAATACATCCCCAATTCAAACAGACCCCGCCAAGGTTTTCTTTCTCGACTACCGCGGTTTTAAGTCCTAACTGAGACGCTCGAATTGCCGTTACATATCCTCCTGGACCACTGCCAAGCACGATTACATCAAATGATTTCATTCTATGGTATAATTTGAGTTCAACGCAGGCAAATTTACAAAATAAAAAACCGGAATTAAGCCGGTTTTTTGTCAAAGGTGAGAGAAAGTGAATTCACACAATATCGTTGTCCTGTTTCAGTCGGTCCATCGGGAAAAACGTGACCCAAATGACCGCCACAACCCTGACACAATATTTCGGTTCGGATCATGCCGTGGCTGGTGTCACGAACATAGGCAACACGCTCGGGTAAACTTTGATCAAAAGATGGCCAGCCACAACCGCTATCAAATTTCGCACTGCTGTCGAATAATGCCACACCACAACCAGCACATTGATAGCTGCCCGGGGCATATTCACTGTTTAGACTTCCTGAAAAGGGTCGCTCAGTTCCTTTTTGGCGTAAAATTCTATATCGTTCTGGTCCCAATTCATTGAGCCACTGCTCGTCTGTTTTTTTGATTGCCACGTTTGTAATTTAAGATTATTTCGTCCTGATTTATAGCGACACTCAGCCGTCTTAATTCTGAGGAATGAATTTTAGTGCTGCACCATTAATGCAGTGCCTCATTCCCGTTGTTTCACGAGGGCCATCAGGGAAAACATGTCCCAGATGCCCACCACAGTTACTGCAGTGTTCCTCAGTTCTGGCATAACCCAAATCGTAATCTGTGCTGTAGGCAATTTTGCCATTTATGGGTCGATCAAAGCTGGGCCATCCTGAACCACTATCAAATTTAGCATTGGCATTAAAAAGAGGTGATCCGCATCCACCGCAGTGATAAACGCCAGGACGATATTCTTTGTTTAATTTACTGCTGTTTGGTGGTTCAGTGGCCGCTTTGCGCAAAACTCGGTAGGCCATAGGGCTTAATTCTTTCTGCCAAATAGAATCTGCTTTCTCCACTGGAAAGTGCTCAATTTTTTGAGCTTTGGTATTGCATGAACTAATGATGACCCAGGCCATCAATACGGTGAATCTAAAGATATTCATATCAGTTGCCTAAAAATTCAAAGTTAATGGAGTTTTCAATTTCTTCCATGCTCAAATTGCTGTTTCCAAACTCTGCAGGCACTACTGCGATTCTGAATAATTGATTGTCTGTCCACTGATTGCCCAGAACATTGAGATTAAAGTTGCCGTCTAAGAAAAACTTGACATCAAAGTAGGTATGATTGAAGGTGTATAAAAAGGTTCCACCACCTTGATCAAAGTAGGTGGCAGGAAGCGGTGTCCAGATGTCCGCTCCGTCAAAAACCCCTTCGTGTCGGTAGACTAAAACTACGTCGCTCTCAAAAACCTCAATACTCAATGGCAGGGTAACTAATTGTTCGTAGTTGTTCGATTGATTCAAGTCGATGGACACTTCGATGACTTTACCCAAAATATTTATTCCTGGGTCGCCTGGAGGTCCTTCAGGGCCAACGCATGAGGCGCTCAATAAACCAACGGCCAATAATGAGATAAATAGTTGTTTCATAATAGTTGTTTTCCTTGTTGGTACAAAAGTTGGGCCAAACTCAATCAAGTCCTGATATCGTGGAGTTGCTTTGAAATAATTGGCTATCTTCGGTTCTAAACTAACGAATTCATCTAAATACCAGATCTTGGAAGACTCTTTAATTAATGACTACAGGGGCAACAAGCGGTTGATCAAGGCTTGGGTGTTCTACGATTGGGCCAATTCTGCCTATAGTTTAGTGATCACTTCTGCAATTTTTCCAATTTTTTACGGCGCTGTTTTTCTGGCTGCAGAAACCGAAACGGTCTCCATATTTGGCGGTGAGATTAGGCCGACTCCCTTGATCAGTTATGTAACGGCTTTAGCCTTTGTCGTGGTAGCTTTGTGTTCTCCCATACTGACTGGTGTTGCAGATTTTGTGGGCAATAAAAAGGCCTTTTTAAAATTCTATTGTTACTTGGGTTCTTTAGCCTGTATGGGTTTGTATTTTTTTGATTTGGCCCACATTTATTTCAGTCTTTTGTGTTATTTCCTGGGACTTGTGGGCTTTTGGGGAAGCATCGTATTTTACAATTCTTATTTGCCAGATATCGCTTTTCCTGAACAGCAAGATGCGGTCAGTGCCCGTGGTTTTTCAATGGGCTACATTGGAAGTGTCCTATTGTTGATTGTGAATTTGGCCATGGTCATGAGTCCAGAGACCTTTGGTTTCGCCTCAGGTGGCGCAGGAAGCATGGAAGCCATGCGGTGGTCTTTTGTCATGGTTGGACTTTGGTGGATGGGATTCAGTCAGTACACCTTTTACGTCTTACCCAAGGGTGTGAGTCGAGGTCATAAAATTACACGGTCAGTCCTTTTTAATGGATATAATGAGTTGAAAAAGGTATATCGTGCACTGGGGGAGAACATTCGCCTTAAGCGATATCTTTCAGCCTTTTTTGTTTACAGTATGGCTGTTCAGACCATCATGCTTGTTGCCACGTATTTTGGCGAACAAGAAATTGCATGGCCAGATGAAGGATCGAAAACAACAGGTCTGATTGTCAGTATTTTAATCATTCAATTTTTGGCCATGATCGGCGCACAATTGACGGCAAAAGCATCACAAAGGTTTGGAAATTTAAATGTCTTAATTGGCATCAATGCCGTATGGGCCGTAATGGGGGTTTACGCTTATTTTATGCAAAGTCCTGTTCAATTTTATTTTGCTGCAGCCACTGTAGGTTTGGTGATGGGCGGCATTCAATCTCTGAGTCGATCTACCTATTCAAAGTATCTGCCGCGGACGGTTGATACCGCCTCTTACTTCAGTTTTTTTGACGTCGCCGAGAAGATCGGTATTGTCATAGGAATGCTTCTTTATGGTTTTATCGATCAAATTACTGGAAGCATGAGAAATTCCGTATTATTCCTCATTGTATTTTTTATTTCTGGTATCGGATTATTGCTTAGGGTTCCAAAGAAAATTAATCCGTGAATACACAATTTTTACTTAAGTTTGCGTTTAGTACTTATAGCAAATCTTACCCTATGAAAAAAAGTGTGGTGCGCGGTGTTTTAATGGCCGTTTTTAGCATGTTTCTGTTCTCAGCTTGTGAAGACGAGCCGCTGACTGGAGATTTTGTGACCGATGAAGAAGCCAACGATACCAGTGAGTTTAGTGCCACCATTAACGGAGAGAGTTTTTCTGCCTCGACCACTACAGGTCAGCTCATTAATGGGGTTTTACTCTTAACCGGTACAGACAACTTTGGTAACATCATCTCAATGGTCATTACCAACATTGGAACCTGTACTTATGATTTGACGCAAGAGATTAATCCAACCAGTTTCATTTTAGAAGCCCCTACCGAAGCCCCTTATGAGGTGCTTACGAGTCTAGGAGGTGCTGGCACGGCAGTAATCGAAACCTACGACCAGGACAATCAGTTGGTCAGTGGAACCTTCACCTTTACCGCCGTTCGTGAAATAAGTGATGGCGCAGGAGGTACCATTACAGAATCTGTAACGGTCACTAACGGGGTTTTCCATGATATTGCATTTACCTTGGTCGATGGCTCATTAGATCCGTTCGAATGCGATAGCGGTGGAGGCCAGGACCCAGGAGATGACCCGGGAGATTCGGGAATAACTGATCCAGAGAGCAGTTTCTTTGCTTTGGTGGACGGTGAAGAATTTATTGACCAAAGCTTTGTTGCTGAAATCTTGATGGTGGGTAGTGATGAGGTTGTAAAACTCACAGCGACTGCGCCGACACTGGAGCGAATGGAGTTTTTTATTCCTATGGGCTTGGGCGTAGGAACTTTTGATTTCGAACCTATTTTCAATGGCTCAAACCTTACGGTAGCTTACACGGACAGTCAAGGAACCGAGGCCATGACCTCAATGGAGGGAAGCATTACGTTTGAAGAATATGGTAACATAACTGGAAAGCTATCGGCGACTTTTGCGTTTACTGCGACTGACCCTGTAGGCATTAATGAAGGTGAGGTGTTGATCACAGAAGGTGCGTTAGTCATGGACTACCTTCCTGATGCCTCAATTGCGGAGAATACCCTCATGGCCGAGGTAGACGGAGTTTCGTTTGCCGCCACTTCGGTAGAGGTTTTACTTAATCCTAGCTATGATACGACCTATATTGAGTTGACGGGTATTGATGCGGAAAACAATCAATCCATTGCCTTGAGTTTTCCAATCGACATTACTCCAGGAATTTATGACTTGACCGATGTCATTACAAGCGGTGATGAAAGTTTGGGCCTATTTAACCCAGATATTGACAATGCCCAACTATTCTTTGCTACCCCTGGTGAATTAATCATCTCGAGTTATCAGTACTCGGATGGGGTTATTGAAGGTAGTTTTAGTTTTACCGCCATTGATCCCAATGGAGTTGCCATGGAGGAATATTCCATACAATTCGGTGTGTTTACACTCACCAT
>WTIY01000032.1:4287-4646 GCA_011525065.1 Flavobacteriales bacterium | reverse complement strand
CCATCACTTCCTGCGATGACGGTGAAGTTGCTGTTCAATCGTTCAATTTTGACAATCAGCCCTTGTCGTATTGTGATAACGATCAGAGTTTGCTCTTTCATGTCAGTAACTCTGCCGCTACCGAGGCAGTTTTAGCCGATTTATCACTTAATTTAAATGACCTTCTCAATCCTGGAGTCCTGAGTTATGCCCTTTCGCCAAATGGCAACATAGTGGCTTACCGCATTTTTGATGGGGCCGCGACCCCGGATTATTTCTGTTCAGCCATCCCACCGACCTCACCCGGTGTGGTAAAGGAATACCTGGCCGAATCAGGAACTGCTGAGATTTTAGTTGTTGTCACGCAAGACGACTTAGAT
>WTIY01000032.1:0-4277 GCA_011525065.1 Flavobacteriales bacterium | reverse complement strand
AGATGGCGTGCCCACCCAGGACGAATTGCCTGAAAATCAAGATAGCGATGCAGATGGAATTTTTGACTTTATCGATGCCGACGATGATGGGGATAATGTTCCGACCGCCTTTGAATTGGATGTGTTTAACGCCGATGGCGATAATGATCCACTGACCAATCCATTAGACACTGATGGCGATGGCCTACCTAATTACCTCGATCCTGATGACGATGGTGATGGCGTTTTGACCATTGATGAAGATTTGAATGGAGATTTGGACCCAACCAATGATTTCACGGATCCTGTAGCGGGTCCAGATTACCTAAATTCAGCCGTTTCGCTGGAAACCTATCAACCATTACTCAGAGAGCACACTTATCAGGTGGTCAGCGGTATTGAGTTAACCCTTGTTGATTTAGTTTTGAATTCTGGAGGCACACAACTCATCAAACAATTGCTCCCAATGGGCAGTTTACCGAGTTTTCTAACCAGTACCATTATCCTTACCCCCATTCGGGACTAATTCAAATAATCCCTATTTGCTTTGCTGATCATATACCTATGATGGTTGACTGGACCTACGGGTTTTGAAGTCGATAGACCTCAATGGCTCCAGCGCCAAACTCACTGGCATTGGCTGGATAAAACCTGATGTTGTCGTATCGTCTGAGCAAGGTTTCAAGTTCTGCTTTGAGCACTCCTTCACCGATCCCATGAATAAAAATTATGCGCTCTTTTCGTTTGCTGAGGGCCCAATCCAATTGATTTTTGGCCGAGTTGATTTGGAAATCCAATAATTCCCATTTGGCCATTTTACTTGGGTTTTTTACCAATTTTTCAATGTGTAAGTCCACAATCATTGGTTGAGTCCCCGATTTTGAGCGTTTTACCGGAGCTTTTTTTGGTTTGCTGTCTTGATCAACCTTCTTTTTGGACCAAAATCCAGTCATATGCTTGTGTTCGAGCCAGGTTTCAGGCTCCAGAACGAGCTCATTTGATTGGAAAACCAGATCAAATCCTTCATCAGAGACTATGGTTAAGCGATCTCCGTCGATGGTTTTTACCGTTCCTGTAATGGCATCATTGATTACAGAAACCCGGTCTCCGGTATGAAATGAATTTGAAGACAAACGGTACAATTTTGACAAATTTAAGTCAACTTAAGTTATTGACAATAACGGAATGATCTCATACAAAATGTCTGTCATGAATCGTTAAGCAATTCCGTTTTTCAATTATTACAATGCAAAAGACCGCCAAACGGCGGTCTTTTTTTTGATTCGAATTGAGTACAGATCTCAGTAGCGTTAAGTATACGAAACGCGCAGAGCGCCTCTGTATGTCCTATTCAAATTCTTTTAGCGTCTTGATGATAATGTCAACACATTCACGAAGCTGAGTCTCATTCATGATCAGCGGTGGCGCAAAACGTATGATATTGCCGTGTGTTGGTTTAGCGAGTAGGCCATTGTCGCGCAAACGCATACAGATGTTCCAAGCCGTGTCACTTTCAGGGCTGTCATTAATCACAATGGCGTTTAAAAGGCCTTTACCCCGAACAAGACTCACGATATTTGACTTATCTATATACGCTTGAATCAAACTTCTAAACAGGGTGCCTAATTTATCCGCATTCTCTGCCAGACCCTCATCTTTTACGACATCTAAGGCAGCCATGGCTACTTTTGCGGCCACAGGATTTCCTCCAAAGGTCGATCCGTGTGACCCTGGGGTAATGACCTCCATAATGTGTTTATTCGCCAGCACGGCCGACACAGGATACACCCCACCACTAATGGCTTTGCCAAGAATCAACATATCAGGTTTGACTTCAGGGGTCTCGGCGCAATCGCGATTCGAACAACTGCAATTGCCACAACTGGCCAGTAATTTACCGGTTCGTGCGATTCCCGTTTGTATCTCATCACAAATCATCAACACATTATGCGCATCACAAATGGCCCGGGCTTGGGCTAAAAATCCTTCTTGTGGCACATTGACCCCCGCCTCTCCCTGAATGGGCTCCACCAGAAACGCAGCGATATTGGGATTGGCCTTAATGACTTTTTCTAGCGTTTCGGCGTCACTGTATGGCACCTGAATGAAGCCATCGGTAAAAGGGCCGAAATTTTTCTTGGCGCCTTCATCATTAGAAAATGAAATAACCGTGGTGGTGCGTCCGTGAAAATTATCTTTACAAACCACAATTTGCGCTTGATTTTCTGCAATCCCCTTTTTTTCATAGGCCCATCGTCGGGCAATTTTAACCGCCGTCTCCACAGCCTCAGCCCCAGTATTCATCGGTAGAACCATATCAAACTTGAAATAGTTCGCCATGTATCGCTCATATTCCCCCAGTACATTGTTATAAAAAGCTCTAGAGGTCAGGGTCAATTGATCGCTTTGATCTTTTAATGCTTGGATGATTTTTGGGTGACAATGGCCCTGATTCACCGCAGAATAGGCCGAGAGAAAATCAAAATATTTTTTACCGTCTACATCCCAAACATAAACCCCTTCTCCTTTTTCTAAAACCACTGGCAAAGGATGATAATTATGTGCACCGTAGCGGTCTTCTAAATCGATATAAGTTTGAGCGTTAGCGGATTGACTCTGCTGCATGTTGCAAAATTTTGTTTGGGTTAAATAGAATGATCTCATTGAGGTAGAATCAGCGGATTCCACTGGCTGCAAATTACTGAATTTTGTGCTGAAATTATTTGAAAGACCCTACTTTTGTCCCATGAAATCACGACGGGCTAAAAAAGTGTTTACTCAGGTCAAAGTCTTGGATGCTGCCGCTAAGGGCAAGTCCATCGCTAAAGCACCTGATGGACGGGTATTGTTTATTAATAATGCCATTCCAGGCGATGTAGTGACAGTACAAACCACCAAAAAAAGAAAAGCCTATTACGAAGCCACAGCCATAGAGTTTCACGAATACTCAAAGGACCGTGTGGATCCAATCTGTCCTCATTTTGGGGTATGCGGTGGGTGTAAATGGCAGCACATGGACTATGAAAAACAGTTGTTTTATAAAAACAAAGAAGTCCAAGATCATCTTCAGCGCATCGGTGGGCTCCAGCCTGAACAAGTCTTGCCTATTTTAGCTGCTCCAGACACCTTGTATTACCGAAACAAGATGGAGTACTCTTTTAGCAACCATAAGTGGTTGACCCTCGAGGAAATACAATCCGACCTTCAAATTGACAATCGCAATGCGCTGGGTTTTCACATTCCTGGCTATTGGGATAAAATTCTCGATCTAAAAGAGTGTCATTTGCAGGATTCCATGGGCAATGAATTGAGAGATTTTATAAAGAATAAGGCAGAGGAACTCCAGCTTGATTTCTTTGATCCAAGGGCACAGAAGGGGCATTTACGCACCCTGATGTTGCGCAACACCACTTTAGGCCATTGGATGGTTTTAATTCAATTTTTCGACGACCCTGGCCCGCTGAGAGACCAGTTGCTCCAATCAGTGGCAGAGGCCTTCCCCGCTGTACGCTCCCTGCTCTATGTCATTAACCAAAAGGCCAATGACACCCTTTATGATCAGGAGATAAAGTTATTTGCCGGAGAAGATCACATCGTAGAAGCTATGGGAGATCTGCGATTTCACATCAATGCCAAATCGTTCTATCAAACCAACTCCAAACAAGCCATGGGGCTTTACGATGTGGTAAAGGAGTTCGCTGGATTGACTGGATCTGAAGGGGTTTACGACCTCTATACAGGAACTGGAACCATCGCTCAATACCTGGCGGCGGGAGCAGCTTGGATTGTGGGGATCGAATCAGTCCCTGACGCCATTTTGGCGGCTAAAGAGAACGCTAAACGCAATGAAATTAACAATGCCTCGTTTTTTGTTGGAGACATGAAGGATCTGTTTAATCAGGATTTTATAAACGAGCATGGACGCCCCGATGTGGTGGTGACCGATCCGCCCAGAGACGGAATGCACAAAGAGGTCGTGGCTCAACTCATAGAGCTCAGTGCTGATCGCATTGTATATGTGAGTTGTAACAGCGCCACTCAGGCGAGAGATCTGGCCTTAATGAACAACCACTACCGAGTGGTTAAAACAAGAGCGGTCGATATGTTTCCTCAAACCCATCATGTGGAAAATGTTGTACTTTTAGAAAAAATCCAATAATTGCAATAATTCGTCTGATGCAGCGCTGGCCTCTTTTTATTGTTTTGATCATAAGCCTTTGGTCGTGTACTAAGGATGACCTTTGCAGTGGAGAGACCCCAACTACCCCACTGCTCACCATTGAATTTTTAGACCATAC
>WTIY01000232.1 GCA_011525065.1 Flavobacteriales bacterium | reverse complement strand
ACTACGACATCATCGGCTGTGAAATGTTCTTTTAACTGAATTAATCCTTTGATGGCCGCCCCTGCTGAATTCCCGACAAACATGCCTTCCTCTTTCGCTAATTTTTGCGTGAATATGGCGGCGTCTTTATCGGTCACCTTGGTGAAACCATCAATCAAATCAAAATCTACATTGGCCGGTAAAATATCCTCACCTATTCCCTCTGTGACGTAGGGATAAATTTCATTTTCATCAAAGATGCCTGTCTCGTGATATTTTTTAAATACACTGCCATAGGTATCGATGCCCCAAACTTTAACCTCGGGATTTTGTTCTTTTAGATAACGCCCCACTCCACTGATGGTTCCTCCGGTTCCCACGCCGACAATAAAATGAGTGACCTTACCTTGAGTCTGTTGCCAAATTTCTGGGCCCGTGCTCTGGTAGTGCGCCAGGGCATTACTGGGATTGTCATATTGATTGACGTACCAAGAATTAGGAATTTCTTCACCCAGTCTTCGGGCAGTACTGTAGTAGGATCTCGGGTCTTCAGGAACCACATCAGTGGGGCAAACGTGAACTTCACTTCCAACAGCACGCAAAATATCAACTTTCTCCTTGCTCTGCTTGTCTGTCGTGACACAAATCATGCGGTAACCCTTGACAATGGCCGCTAAAGCCAAGCCCATACCCGTATTTCCGCTGGTCCCTTCTACGATAGTGCCTCCGGGCTTTAATCGTCCGTCGGTCTCAGCATCTTCGATCATCTTAAGTGCCATCCGGTCCTTGACTGAATTACCAGGATTAAAGGTTTCATATTTGGCCAAAACCAAACACGGCAAATCAGCAGTGAGTCGATTGATTTTTACCAGGGGAGTATTGCCAATGGTCTCTAATATGTTTTCAGCATAATTCATTAGGCGATCGGATCATTTAATTCAAAAGACAAAAATACAAAACACCAAGCGAATGCCTGCGATTTATCCGTCAAAACGCATGGCACTGACCGGGCTAATTTTGGCCACCAAATACGAAGGTAAAAGAAGAAACAATAGACAGAGCATGAGCGTTCCAAGATTGAGCAAACCCCAATACACAAATGGCAAATAAACCGGTGCTTGAGTCACGTAATAAGTCTTAGGGTCCAAATTAATCAGTGCCCAAGTGTCTTGAGCCCAAATCAAACCTAAACCAAACAGATTACCCCAGAATAAACCCCACAATATTATGTAGCCAGCTTGTAAAAGAAATATTTTTTGGATGCGCCAATTTCCTGTTCCCATGGATTGAAAAAGACCAATCATACTGGTCCTCTCTAAAATTAAAACAATCAAGGCCGTGACCATATTGATGGTCGCTACCACCACCATGATGATAATGATCAAATAAATGTTAAAATCAAAAAGAGCCAGCCACTCAAAAATGTGATAAAAGGCTTGATGCATACTCACCGCGTCAATGCTAAGTGGCGCAAGGTCATACAGGGTTCGGGTCAAGTCAGGAACGTCGACTCCCGGATCAGGAAAGACCTCAAGTCGACCAATGGCACCATCAGGCCAGCGATTCAGTCGCTGAATGTGCCGCAAATCTACAAAGGCCATTTGGGCATCGAATTCTTCAAAACCACTGTCGTAAATCCCAACCACCTCAAATCCTCGGGCTTTAGCGCTAGGACCGAATTCTTCCACCTTATTCTGGTCAAAAAAATACGTGTTCAATCTGGATCCTACTCCCAAATTCATGCGATCAGCCAAAAGGCGAGACAGCACAATGCCATTACTCATAGTGGCTTCCAATTCAAGCCATCGTCCAGATTCGAGAAATTCATTCAAATAACTCCACTGATAATCAGGACCAACACCCTTGAGCACAATGCCCTCAAAGGTTTGGTCTGTCATAATTAATCCTGGTTTGTGGGCGGTCGCTTGAGTGTGAGATACCCCGTCAACGGTACTTAATTCTTGCCGAGTTGCTGAAGTAAGTTCCCAAGCAATAACATCTTCCAATTGGCCTTGATTTTCAAGGTGCGTTAAGGTCACAGCACCGTTAAAGGCCATGACCTTTTCTCGAATTTTTTCCTGCAATCCAAATCCAGTGGCTACAGACAAAAGCATGATGGTCATGCCAGCAGCAATTGCTGCAATGGCAATTTTAATAATTGGGGCCGAAACACTACCTTTATGTTTCCCGGTAGCGATTATTCGACGAACTGTAAACCATTCAAAATTCACGAGCGATGATTTGGCATGCTTGGATCAAAAATACATTAAATTTTGTGCTTTGCTCGAGCTTGCTCCTGCCTATTTCCTGTGGTGGTCAAACTCCCAAAGAAGAAAAATTCGCCGGCATAAATGCTTCACACAACACGCTAAAGGAACCCATACCCGCCGCCCATCGAATGGATCAATACCTCGGGCTTTTACAAAATAAGCGCATTGCCCTGGTGGCCAATCAAACCTCAGTCATTGCGCGAACAGCAGGCGCGTCAAACTCGGAACACGGAGACTCACAACGCAAAACTTACGTGCATTTGGCGGACACTTTGAAACATCTCGGGCTTGATGTAAAACGGGTATTTGCCCCTGAACACGGGTTTCGGGGTACGGCTGACGCAGGCGCCTTTATTGAAAATGGGGTCGATCAAAAAACGGGCCTAAAAATCATTTCATTGTACGGCAAGAAGAAAAAACCATCGCCTGAGGATTTGGCCGATCTCGATTTTTTAGTTTTCGACATTCAGGATGTCGGAGCACGATTTTACACTTATCTATCCACCCTTCATTACGTGATGGAAGCCTGTGCAGAACAAAATATACCGCTTATGGTTTTGGATCGACCAAACCCAAACGCTCACTACATCGATGGACCTGTCTTGAAAAGTACCTTTAAGAGTTTTGTCGGTCTGCATCCAGTGCCCATTGTATACGGAATGACGCTTGGAGAATTTGCGCAAATGATTAACGGAGAATTGTGGCTGACCGATCAAAGACAATGTGATTTAACGGTCATTCAAGTCGATCATTACACCCACCAAACACCCTATATCTTGCCCATTGCCCCTTCTCCTAATTTACCCAGCACACAGGCCATTGCATTGTATCCGAGTCTGTGTTTATTCGAGGGAACACCCATCAGTGCAGGCAGGGGAACCTCCCAACCCTTTGAAGGCTTTGGGCGACCAGGATTAGATCCCGAGGATTATCCTTTTAAATTTACTCCCGTGGAACGCCCAGGGGCGAAATGGCCAAAATTCAAAAATAAAATCTGTCATGGGCTAGATTTGAGTCACATTGAGGCACCAGATCAAATTGAGCTTGGCTGGTTAAAAAAAATGCTCGCAGCGTCGAATGAGCCAGAAGAATTTTTCACGCCTTTTTTTGATAAGCTGGCAGGCACAGATGAACTTCGAAAACAATTGGCACAGGGGATTGAGGCTAAAACCATTCGAGCGAGCTGGAAACAGAACATCGAGTCCTTCAAACGCATTCGAGCAAAATACCTCCTTTATCCCTAGGGTGTTTTTCGGGTGTCAAGTGTATTTCTCAACGACTCCACTATATTGAAAGCCGCGGGGCAAATGGCAACGTTTTTTAGGGTAAGATGAGTGATTTGTTGAAATTTCTTTCGATCGGTGTGCGGAAACTCACGACAGGCCTTGGGCCTTACATCATAAATCGAACATCGATTATCGGAATCCAAAAAGGGACATGGTAAGGTTTGTAAAACCCAATCTTGATCTTCATCAAGTCGAAGATACTGCTTCATAAAGGTATTGGGCTTCATTCTGAGGTATTTTGCAATGCGCAATAGGTCCTTTTGGGTAAACAAAGGACCCGTTGTTTTGCAACAATTGGCACATTTCAGACAATCTGTTTTGGCAAATTCGCGCTCATGCAGCTCAATCATGATGCCATCCAGTTTTTTTGGCGGTTTTCTTTTGAGCAGACTGAAGAACTTCTTGTGGATGTTCTCCTTATCTTTGGCCAAAGCTGGTAAGGCCTTTATTTGTTCTTCCATCTTTGAAGCGATTTATCGCAAAGCTAAACAATTATGGACGCAAGCAATGATCTTTTTGGGCGTGCATTGACCCAATATTATTTTAACAAGGACCCAGATAAACTCTGGGCCGAAAGTAACATCAGTCGATGGGACGAATATCCTCTAGATCATTTGTTGCGCTCCCCCTCGGCATTTCCAAAAATAGAACAGGAGGCCATTGCCTTAGTCAGGGGCGCAATTCTGGATCTGGGCTGCGGCGCGGGAAGTCACAGTCTTGTCTTGCAAAACATGGGGCATGATGTAACGGCCATCGATCAATCTCCAGGCGCTGTCAAGGTCGCTCTTGATCGAGGCGTACAACGGGTACACTGTCAAAGAATTTTAGATTTTCAAAATGCATCTTTTGATACCATTCTAATGCTCATGAATGGGACAGGCATTTTTGAGACGCTTGAGCGTGTACCGACTTACCTCAATCATCTAAAATGTCTTTTAAAGCCTAAGGGATCGGTATTATTGGATTCCAGCGACCTGAGATACATGTACGATTCAGGGCCTAAC
Source organism: Flavobacteriales bacterium (assembly GCA_011525065.1). Taxonomy (GTDB): domain Bacteria; phylum Bacteroidota; class Bacteroidia; order Flavobacteriales; family Flavobacteriaceae; genus BACL21. The sequence continues at coordinate 108 of WTIY01000232.1, read as the reverse complement.
GGGACTCTATGGGTTCCGGCAGATCGCTATTACGGCGAACTCAAATACCGTCTAAAGTACAAGGAAGAAAAAGGACCCTGGTTTTCTTGGTTGTTTTTGGACTACAAT
>WTIY01000158.1 GCA_011525065.1 Flavobacteriales bacterium | reverse complement strand
ATCGAAGGTTGATCGCGCACGTATTGTCAGCGTTTGACTGTCCCGATTAACGAGTAACTCTGCGCTAATCGGTTTTATAACCGAATGGAAACCCAAGGTGGAGCTACAACCTGAAATCGAATCGAGGTTAGTGTAGAACAAATTCCCTTGTTTAAAAAAACAACTTAAATGACCGGCCCCATTAATGTCCGGTAATCCACTCGGCGCATTGATAATGGATAAAGATCCAACACCTTCAATCCACACACAATTATTATCGCTGATTTCGTTTGAATCTGAGGGGCTGAAATAATAATGATTATAGGGTTCGCCGTCTTCTAAAATACGTGGAATGATGCTGTCGAGGTCAAAAAAACCTGCGTTTTCAGGAAAGGGGGCAATTGGATTTCGCATGTCAATAGAATCCCCTTCCTCCAAATCGAAATCGTACAATAAATATTCTTGGCCAATCCCAACAGCCCCGAGTTTTCGCAAATAAACACGCTTGGTCGTTATCTCTTCACGCAGCAAAAAAGTTCTAGAGATGTAATGATAACCATCCAGGATTTTATAATTCTGACCAGCGACCAATGTATCTCCATCTGTGTAATAAATGTCTGTCAAACAACCAAAGTAACAATTGGTAAATTGCCATTCATTGGTCGTATCTAATAAGGGTGTATAGGTCTGAGCGTGAAGCGACGTCAAAGACAAGAAAAGACAAATCTTTATAGCAGTTAATTGCCAAAAAATTCTGGATGACCATGGCGAGCATTTAAAAAAATGAATCGAATTTCTATTGGCTGAAGTCAATGTTGTTTGCCTTTCTCTCTTCATGGGTTTAATCCAATAAATCTGTATCTATTTCGAAGTTTTTGATAAAGTTTAAACTCGCCTTCATATCGTCGTGTAAGATTCGATCGTGCGTCAATGCAGGCACATGACTCCTAAAGGTTTCAAGCAAGCCACTCAAAAAGGACCCCAATTGGCGTTTCTCTCTAAATTCTAAAGCCTGAGCTGCGGTCATTAACTCAACGGCCAGCACACGCTCTACATTTTCCATGATTTTAGCACATTTTGTAGCGGCGTTCGCGCCCATGCTCACATGATCCTCCTGTCCGTTGGACGATACAATAGAATCTACCGAGGCAGGTGTTGCCAACTGCTTGTTCTGACTAACAATACTGGCTGCGGTATATTGAGCGATCATCAAGCCACTATTCAGTCCAGGTTCAGAAACTAAAAAAGCAGGCAAGCCACGTTGTCCCGAAATCAATTGATAGGTTCGTCGTTCTGAAATATTCGCCAATTCAGCAACAGCAATCCCCAGATAGTCCATGGCCAGAGCTAAGGGTTGGCCGTGAAAATTCCCAGCAGAAATAATTTCGTCATCGTTAACAAAGACATTTGGGTTATCGGTCACCGAATTAATTTCTACCGCCAGAGTTTGACTGACAAATTGAAGTGTATCCTTAGTCGCCCCATGAACTTGCGGAATACAGCGAAACGAGTACGGATCCTGGACGCTCTTATCTGGCTGAGCGCTCAAATCGCTACCTTCAAGCCATGTCCTAAGCCGGCTGGCAGTATTAATTTGGCCTTGATGCGGTCTTATTTGGTGAATTAACTTTTCAAACGGTTGTACATTGCCATTAAAGGCCTCAAGCGACAGGGTCCCCACCAAGTCAGCCCAAAAGTCGATTTTTTTGGCTTTTAGCAAGCAATACACGCCATAAGCGCTCATAAATTGTGTACCATTGAGCAAAGCCAACCCCTCTTTGGCCTGTAAATTAATCGGATTCCATCCCAAATGTTTATGTAGCTCTGCGGCTTCCGTTCGCTGACCTTTGTAATCGACAAGCCCCTCTGCCAATAAGGGCAATGCCAAATGAGCCAGTGGAGCTAAATCTCCTGAAGCACCAAGACTGCCTTGCTGATAAACCACTGGAAGCACGTCGTGATTGTAAAAGTCGACCAAACGCTGCACGGTGCTCAGTGCAATACCGCTGTACCCGTAACTCAAAGACTGTATTTTAAGCAATAGCATCAATCGCACAATTTCTGTAGGGACCTCTTCCCCCATGCCACAGGCATGTGAACGAACCAGATTGATTTGAAGTTGACTCAGGTGTTCTGAATCAATAACGGTGTTACACAGCGAACCGAACCCAGTGTTTATGCCATAGATCGGCTCCTGATTCTGGGATAATTTTTGATGCAAAAAATCGTAATTGTTTTGAATTGATTCAACGGCTGAGGCGGACAATTCTAACACATGGGGCTGGGTCATCAAAACTTGAATGTCACCCAGCAACAGTGGTTCAGAACTTATATAATGTACTGAATTCATGAGACCAATTTAGTGATAAAATCGATAGCAGTCGAGAGGTATTTAAACAGGTCCTTTTAGTACCTTTACCCATGTAAATTAATCCAAAAACAATGAAGCAAACTGCGCTTTCTAAATTGCACGAATCTCTTGCGGCTAAAATGGTTCCTTTTGCCGGTTTCAATATGCCTGTATCGTATAAAGGGGTTAATGTTGAGCATCAAAGTGTCCGCGAATCTGTTGGTGTATTTGATGTTTCTCACATGGGTGAATTTTTTGTCAACGGACCCAATGCCCTTGAGTTACTTCAAAAAATCAGCAGTAATGACGCTGCAACAATGACCGATGGTCAAGCTCAATATGCTTGCATGCCCAATGAGACTGGCGGGATTGTCGATGATTTAATCATATACCGAATTAACGAGGAACGTTACATGTTAGTGGTCAATGCCTCGAACATTGAAAAGGATTGGGATTGGATCAATGCCCACAACACCATGGGGGCCGTTTTAGAAAACTGCTCTGATCAGTATTCTTTATTGGCCATACAAGGACCAAAGGCCATTTCAGTGGTTCAAAAATTAACGCAAACCAAGCTCGATACCCTAAAATTTTATCGCTTTACACAAGGTGTTGTCGCTGGCATCCAAGACGTCATTATCAGCAATACGGGTTATACCGGAAGTGGCGGTTATGAGCTTTATTGTAAAAATGATCAGGCTGAACTATTGTGGCACGCCCTTTTCGAAGCTGGGGCGTCAGAAAACATTGAACCTATTGGATTAGCCGCTCGGGACACCCTGAGACTGGAAATGGGCTATTGCCTTTATGGCAATGACATCGATGACACCACTTCACCTATTGAGGCTGGCCTGGGATGGATCACCAAGTTTTCAAAAGATTTCATCAACAGCAGCGCCTTAGCTGAAGAAAAAAAGAACGGTCCAAAAAACAAATTGTGCGGCTTTGAGATGTTAGAACGAGGAATTCCAAGACAAGGTTATACTATTGTTAATCAGTCCGGACATCCCATTGGCCGCGTGACCAGCGGAACCATGTCACCATCACTTAATAAAGGTATTGGTCTGGGTTATGTGGACATTCAGCACAGTGAATTGAATCAAGAAATTTTTATCGAGATTCGTCAAAAACAAGTCGCGGCAAAAATCGTGAAACCACCGTTTTACAAAAGCAGTTAAGTCCATGTCGCAGGTTAAAAAGCCCATAGAACGTTTACTCATACTGGGTGGCAGTGGTTATCTCGGTCGTGCGATCTACAGAGAATTTCAGTCCTTTTATGAGGTTTTTGGAACCTACAACACACCGGATGAATTTTGGCTGGATCACGGGGCTTTTTTTGCTTACAACAGCACTAAAAATGGTCTAGACACAATACTCAATATAATCAGACCGTCGCATGTCATTATTAGCATGTGGAGCCCACATAAGGCGGGACTGGATGCCATTAAGGGATTGGTTCAGTGGGCTTTGAACAACAATTGCCATCTAACCTTGTTGTCTCACGTTATGGTCTTTGACGCTGTGGATCGTCATCCCTCCTTTCCCAATCACAGACGATCGAGCATATCAGAAACTGGAAAGTACTTCATTCAGCTTGAAAAACTTTTAGAAGCCCTGCCAGAACATCAATACCTCATAGCGCGCTTAGCCATGGTCATTGGTCTTAACAGTGCAGTTGTTCGAGACATCAAAACCAAATTGACAAAAAATGAACCCATCGAGGTCTTTCCAAACCTTATCGTGAGTGCCATTACCAGAGACATGATGGTAAAACAGCTTCATTATTTGCTCAATCGTCGGGCCTATGGTGTCTATCACCTCGCGAGTAAAGATTTGATCCATCACAGCGACCTAATCACCGAACTTTGCACACTGCTCAGCGATCAGCCTCCTTTATTAAAACATGTCTTTGATCACAACGAAGAAACTTATCTGGCATTAATGAGTCCTGAAGACCAGTGGCCTGAGCACCTGTGTTTAAACATGGATCAAGTGCTCCAATCGGGTATTATGAGCCACGTGGCCTCCAAAAAAATTACCGTCCAAAATCAGGAATAAGGCCATCAATAAGATGTCAGGCTAATTTAGTGGCAGCATTTTAACCCTTGAAGACTTATTTTTACATTTGCTAAAACACTTTGACCATGGGAAGAGCATTTGAATTTAGAAAAGCACGAAAAATGAAGCGCTGGTCGGCCATGAGTAAGGCCTTCACGCGCATTGGAAAGGACATTGTAATGGCCGTTAAAGAAGGAGGGCCAGATCCCGATGGAAACTCTCGTCTTCGGGCTGTGATTCAAAATGCCAAGTCGGTCAACATGCCTAAAGACAATATCGAAAGGGCCATCAAGCGGGCCTCTGATAAAA
>WTIY01000085.1:11842-15980 GCA_011525065.1 Flavobacteriales bacterium | reverse complement strand
GCTCACTACCGTCTTGTCTGTGACCAGGCAATTCAAACCAAAGGCATAGGGCAAACTCCATGCGGTAATGTCATACGTCAATGGGTCTTCCAAGGCGGCATCTGCCTCAAAAAGGACCTTGACCATGGCGCCTTGGACTTGGTCTGTACTGACCACTAGGGCTCCTGCGATGTTGCGTTGAACATTTTTTTGGCTCTGATAATCCCAGCCTTTGATTACAGAAGCAGCCGCAAAACTGTACTGAATTTCATGACGGTCTAATAGCGTCATCAATGCCCTGATTTTATCGGGATTGCCTTGGAGTATATAATTTTGAAGGGCTTGTGGTGCTGTGAAGAAAGTCTTGAATTCGCGATTGAGTTTAACTGCGTTTTTCGACGATATCTCAATGGTTGAAAGCCCTGTAGTGGTGTGATGAGCCACGCGATCCACCAGAGTCAATTCTACACCCTCATCGTTCAGAATACCCAATCCGGCCCGGCCATTGCCCGCCTGCTCATAGGTCATCCCAATGGCGCCGAGATAAGTGGGGTAGGTGTCTCCATAGCTCGGGTATAACAAATCGAAAAATTGTCTGGTAAAATATAGCCAACCCTCTTGATCAAAATATTTGGCGTTGTTGCGACCAATTTGGACTTGAAATTCTTTTTGCCAATCGGTGATGACTTCGTGATAAGGCACCGCTGCAGGGGCAAAATAATAAGGCTCGTTAATCCCTTGTTCGTGAAAATCCACATGCACATGAGGCATCCACTTGTGATAAAGGGGCAGTCGCTGCCTGCTTTCGACTTGTTTGGCCCAAGCCCAATCTCGGTTCAGGTCGAAAAGATAGTGGTTGGGACGACCGCCTGGCCATGGTTCGTTGTGTTCATCGGCTGACTGCAGTGGATTATAAGGGTGTGTGCCGACTTGATTGTACCAATTTGCATATCGGTCTCGCCCGTCCGGATTCACACAAGGATCAATGATCACAACGGTGTTTTTGAGCCATGGAGATTGAGTGCTGATCAGGGTGTAAGCCGTTTGCATGGCGGCTTCCATGCTCGAGGCCTCATTGCCATGTACGTTGTAGCTCAACCATACTATGGCGTACTCAGGGTTGGCATCTCCAGGAATCTTACCGATCTGTTTTAGATTGTCTTGTCTAATTTGTTCGAGCCTCGCATGATTGTCAGGGGAAGTGATGATGGCATAGTTTAATGACCGCCTTTCGTTGGTTTTGCCATACTCATGGAAACTGATCCAATCCGACTGGCTTGCTAGATGCTGAAAATAATCCACCATTTGATGATGTCTGGAATATTCGGTGCCAATGGGGTATCCCAAAAAGGCCTCTGGGGATAAAATTTGTCCCCTTAAAAATTGCGAATAGACAAGGGAAAGGGCGATGAAATAACGGATCATTTTGATAAAATTACTCGTGAGATTAGTGATATAAAGAGCGCTAAATATAAGAATAAGTCCAATAAGCCGAACAAAGCCGTCTGGATAATGGTCAACACGCCGAAACATCGTATTTTTGTTTCTTCTTTTAGGCCAGACCCTTAAAAGAATCTCGCGCAATGGAACAACAACGGCTCACGTATCAAGAAACCGGTCAATTCTCGAAATTGGTACTCGATTATCTCGAGCAGGCCCCTGCACTGGAGTCGTTTTATCATCGCCCCCCAAAACTCGAATCACTTGAAGCTCAAATTCAGGAAAAGTCCAAGCAGTTTGACCTCCAGGATAGAACTCGATTGGTTCAAGGTCTGATGAATCAATACAAAAGTGCGTCTGCCTTAAGCCCAGAAATTGAGTCTCGGATCAATGCCCTTGGCAATCAGCAGACGTTTACTGTAACGACAGGGCATCAATTGAACTTATTCACTGGGCCTCTGTACTTTCTCTATAAAATCATTGGCACCATAAAACTCGCAGAGCAATACCAGAGGGCCTGTCCAGATCAAAGGTTTATTCCTGTGTTTTGGATGGCCAGTGAAGATCACGATTTTGAGGAGATCAGTCATTTTAAAACCAAAGGACATAAAATCCAATGGGATTTAAACTCAAGTGGTCCTGTAGGGCGCTTGTCAACAGAGTCACTCAAAGCCGTGAGAACGGACTTAGCTGAGATTTGGGACAAGTCTGAAAAAGGTGAATTTTTATTGTCCTTATTTGATCAGGCTTACCAGTCAGGAAGGAGCTTGGCTCAGGCCACCAGAATCCTGGTCCATGCCTTATTTAAAGATGACCCCTTATTGGTGATCGATGGTGATGATCCAGTGCTAAAAGCTAGGTTTTCCACTGTAGTGCATAACGAATTGTCTCAAGGATTATGTGCTCAGGCCATCAAAAGAACGACCGACGCATTGGTCCAACAAGGGTATCACAAACAAGTTCATCCACGTCAGATCAATTTGTTTTATTGCCAAGATGGCCTGCGTGAACGACTTATAAAAGACTCTGATGGTTTTTCGGTCGATCAGACGGCCCTTAAATTTAGTCAGGACGAGCTGCTGAAATTGGTTGAATCCGAGCCCCAGAATTTTTCACCAAATGCCTTGCTGCGTCCTTTATATCAAGAAAGTATTTTGCCTAATCTGGCTTACTTAGGCGGCAGCGCTGAGGTGGCGTATTGGCTTCAACTCGGGGAGTGTTTTAAGGCCTGTCAGGTGACCTTTCCTATGGTTTATTTGCGCAATTCTGTGGCCTTGTTTCCAGAAAAGGCCATGCGAAAAGTTGAATCCATGAATATGACCTTGTCAAACTTGTTTTTAAAAGAACAAGACCTTAGTCGTCAATGCGTGGGGTCAAATTCGAACTTGCCCATTGATTTTGGACCGCAGAAGAAACATTTAAAGCAACAGTTTGCTGATTTATATGACTTAGCCAGTCGGACTGACCCTTCATTTTTAGGGGCGGTAGCGGCTCAAGAGAAAAAACAGCTCAAAGGGCTTGATCGATTAGAGCAGCGATTGATGCGGGCAGAAAAGCGCAAGAATGCAGACTTGATTCAGCGATTATTAAAACAACGCGAATATTTATTCCCTGAGGGGATACTCCAGGAACGCAAGGAAAATATGAGCTGGGGATTTTTTGAATTGGGATTAGATTTTTTAGCCCTGCTCAAAAAACATATTGACCCCTCCGACCAACGATTTTTAACCCTTATTTTTAAATCCTAATCAATCACTGACCTGATCTCAAAAAAGAAGTTATTTTTGACCATGCAGAACAACGTCCTTATACTCGATTTTGGCTCACAATACACACAACTTATTGCGCGACGCGTTCGAGAGCTGAATATTTATTGCGAAATTCATCCGTATCATCACTTGCCCGAGGATTTATCGGGCTTCAAAGCTGTAATCCTTTCTGGAAGTCCTTTTTCCGTTAGATCCGAAGATGCACCGCATCCAGATTTGACACAAATCAAAGGGAAATTACCGCTGCTGGGGGTTTGTTACGGCGCTCAATATATGGCACACTTCAATGGTGGATTGGTTCGGGAGAGTAACATCAGGGAATACGGTCGTGCAAAATTAAAGATACAAGACGAGCAATGCTCCTTGTTTAAGGCGATCCCACAGGATTCACAAGTTTGGATGAGTCACAGTGACACCATCGCCGAATTGCCCGAGGGTGGAGTGCGATTGGCCAGTACTGAGGACGTGGCCAACGCGGCTTATAAAATTGAAGGGGAGCAAACTTATGCCATTCAATTTCATCCAGAGGTGTATCACAGTACAGACGGAAAACAATTGCTCGAAAACTTTTTAATTAACATCGCTCAAATCGATCCTACATGGACTCCGGCTGCTTTTGTGGACACCACGGTCAACGAGCTCAAAGAAAAACTAGGCAGTGACCGGGTGGTTTTAGGTTTGAGTGGTGGAGTAGATTCTACTGTGGCTGCTGTCCTTTTACACCAAGCCATTGGCAAAAATCTGTATTGCATTTTTGTCAATAACGGTTTGTTGCGAAAAAATGAATTCGAAAAGGTGCTGGATCAGTACGAGCATATGGGATTGAACGTCAAGGGTGTTGATGCTTCGGCACGTTTTTTGGACGCGCTTAAAGGAGAAAAGGATCCAGAAGCCAAAAGAAAAGCCATTGGCAAGGTGTTCATCGATGTATTCGATGACCAAGCGCATTT
>WTIY01000085.1:0-11742 GCA_011525065.1 Flavobacteriales bacterium | reverse complement strand
GGCCCTGGTTTAGCCATCCGTATTTTGGGAGACATAACCGCCGAAAAAGTACGTGTGCTTCAAGAAGTAGATGCCATATTCATTGATGGACTCCGCAAATGGGACCTCTACGACAAGGTGTGGCAGGCAGGAGCGATTCTCTTACCCGTACAAAGTGTTGGCGTAATGGGAGATGAGCGTACGTATGAAAATGTCGTGGCATTGAGAGCCGTAGAGAGCACCGATGGCATGACCGCTGACTGGGTCAATTTACCGTACGAGTTTTTACAGGAAACCTCAAATTTAATCATCAACCGAGTCAAAGGTGTAAACCGAGTGGTTTATGACATCAGTTCCAAACCACCGGCCACCATCGAATGGGAATAACATGAAAACGCTTCAGACAGCTTCCTTAAATAGATTTTTCTTGTGGTTCATTGGACTTTGGATCTGGCTGTGTTATGCCCAAAATGCAGCAGGTCAAAACGAGCCTATGAGTCATGGAGTTTACACCACCAAACCGGGAGACGATTTGGTCTCTGTGATGCGAGAATTCGAAATGTGCCAAGCTGATTTTTTGGCCTTAAACCCTCAGGCTAAACAGTGGATAGCAGTTCCAGGCGAGCGGTCAGAGTTTCCGTCACACATCTTATTAATTGTCAATAATACGCCTACAACTAAGAAATTTATTCTCCATAAAGTAGGTCGAAAACAAACCCTTTATGGTATTGCAAAGTCTTACGGTTTGACGGTTGCCGATCTTTTGGCAGATAATCCCGGGGTCAGCAGTCAAGATTTGAAAAAGGGAACTCGCTTGAACATCGTACAGAATTGCTCAATGTTGAGCGCCAGTGATATAGCGGCAATTAGAGATACGCTGAGTCATAAGTTGATCGTTCTTCACGAAGTTACTTCCCGAGAAAACCTTTTTTCAATTGCGCATCAATACAACATGAGCATACCCGAATTACGGGCCTTGAACCCCAAGCTTTCCGATTCTCTAAACCCCGGTCAAAGCATTAAGGTCAGAGGCGAGCGCCTCACAACTTCAGAAGACAATAACGACGCGTTGGATTATTACGTCGTTCAACCTAAAGAAGGATTTTTTAGACTTAGACAAAAATTCGGTCTTACAAAGGAAGAGGTGATTCAAATGAACCCAAGCGCTGAATCAGGCTTAAAGCTGGGCATGGTATTAAAATTACCAAAAGCCGTCTTGGGACAGAATTCCGCTTATGAAGAATCGGTAGTGGATTTAAGAGATTTTGCCTCTGACAGCAGCCGACAAAAAATCACCCTAATGTTGCCCCTGCAACTCGATGGTTTTATGCCGGACTCTCTGACTCAGAATCAAGATTATTTGCAGCGTAACCGATTGTTGCGCATCGCCCTGGATTTTTATACAGGGGTATTAATGGCAAGCGATTATGCGGCTTCTTATGGATTCCCGGTGACCTTAGATGTCTTGGATACTCAGGCCAAAAAGACATCCGTGGATAGTATTTTAGGGGTCTATGACTTTAGTGAAACAGATGCTGTGATCGGGCCTTTGTTGCCAAACAACGTTACCAAGGTGGCCCGTCATACAGAGGAGCTACAGTTGCCAGTATTTTCTCCGTTGAGTCGCCCTAGTGGTGCGCTCCCTGGGAACCTGGTGCAAACACTACCCGATCAAAAACCCATGGGAAAGGCCATGATGGATTATATCCAAAGAAATGCCCTCGAAAAGAAAATGCTTTTTTTGGGTGATGCTCAGGCTTCAGGCTTGGTCGCAATGCGTGGACAGTGGCCCGAGGTGCCGGTGTTGTTTCCTCGTGAGCAGGGATACATTGATCCTGACGACATCTTACCGCATTTATCCGATAGCCTAGAAAATTGGGTCTTACTCGAGTCCCGAAAACCCGTCATCATCAGTAATGTAATCGGAGTGCTCAATGGTATGGAGTATTACCAACAAAAAATCATGGCAGAAATGGATGAAGAGGAGCGAGATACCATTCCGAAGACCTATGAGGTACGCTTGTTTACCACAAACAGAAATGAAGCCTTTGATTTTGACGACATCTCGAACATTCACTTGTCTCATTTGGAATTTAGTTTTCCTTCGGCCAGCATGCCAACGTCACAGGGGGAAGAGCCACAATTATTTGAGTTTCAATACGCCGAGCGTTTTGGCTGTCCGCCCAATAAATATGCCTCCCGAGGCTTCGATTTGACCTTAGACATTATTTTGCGCGGTGCCATTTCTGAGGGTCCGCTTATTGATCAACTTGTCATGCCAGAAACTACCCAGTACACGGAAAATAAATTTCACTATCAAGCTCGTGTAGAGGGCGGTTATGAGAACAAGGCATTTTACTTACTCAAGTATACCCAAGGAATGGGGTTAGAGCCTTTGGTAGACCAATAGGGGGAATTCACTTCAGTCTTTCTTTATAAATTCATTGGGTGTGCGGGATTAATACTTTATCTTTGAATCCCGTATAGGTAACAACAAGTTCACGACATGGATTCGACTAAGTATATCTTCGTTACTGGCGGGGTTTCATCTTCTTTAGGAAAAGGCATTATTGCCGCCTCTTTGGCCAAGCTTTTACAGGCGCGTGGTTTTGCGGTGACCATTCAAAAGCTAGACCCTTACATTAATGTCGATCCTGGAACGTTAAATCCATATGAACACGGGGAGTGCTATGTAACCGATGACGGGGCTGAGACCGATTTGGACTTAGGACATTACGAACGATTTTTAAACCATCCAACATCACAAGCCAACAATGTTACCACCGGGCGTATTTATCAGAGTGTTATTGAAAAGGAGCGTCGAGGTGAATTTTTAGGAAAAACCGTTCAGGTAATTCCTCACATAACTAATGAAATCAAGGAGCGAATACAGCATCTGGGTCAAGATGGACGGTACGACATTGTCATCACTGAAATTGGAGGTACTGTAGGTGATATTGAATCGCTTCCTTATATCGAAGCTGTGCGTCAATTAAAGTGGGAGTTAGGTCGACACAACAGTTTGTTCATCCACTTGACGTTGATTCCATATCTGGCCGCGGCTGGTGAACTCAAAACTAAACCCACACAGCACTCGGTAAAAACCTTGATGGAAAGTGGGATACAGGCAGATGTTTTGGTTTGTCGAACCGAACATGAGCTCAGTGATGACTTAAGAACCAAGCTCGCCCTGTTTTGCAATGTGGAAAAAGAGGCGGTAATTCAATCCATTGACGCCAAGACCATATATGATGTACCCAATTTAATGCTCGGAGAAGGATTGGATGAAATTGCCCTAAAAAAATTGGATTTAAAAAAGGATCAAAAACCCGATTTGGTCCAATGGAATGAGTTTTTAAGTCGACACAAAAATCCTAAGGGCAGCGTAACCATTGGGTTGATTGGAAAGTATGTTGAGCTACAAGACAGTTATAAGTCCATACTTGAATCGTTTATTCACGCGGGTGCAGCCAATGAGGTGTCGGTTTCAGTGATTTCAATTCACTCTGAGCATTTAACTGCAGAAAATGTGGCTTCAGAGGTCGGTCATCTGGATGGATTACTCGTCGCTCCAGGATTTGGAGAACGAGGAATCGAGGGTAAAATTTCAGCAGTAGCCTATGCGCGAACGCATAATATTCCGTTTCTTGGAATTTGTTTAGGGATGCAAATGGCGGTGATCGAATACGCCAGAAATGTAGTGGGCTTAGACGGGGCGAACAGTACAGAGATGGATGTCGACACACCACATCCTGTGATCGATTTGATGGAAGCTCAAAAAACAATAAAAGATAAGGGGGGGACCATGCGACTTGGATCTTGGGCCTGTTCAGTTGTTCCTGACAGTAACGTGGGTTCGATCTATCCAACCACCCAGATTCAAGAACGTCATCGCCATCGATACGAATTTAATGATGATTATCGTTCTAAAATTGAGGCAGCCGGGATGCGGATTACCGGTGTAAACCCGGACACTGGACTGGTGGAAATCGTGGAGATTCCAAACCATCCTTGGTTTGTCGGTGTTCAGTATCATCCGGAATACAAAAGTACGGTGGCCAATCCGCACCCACTTTTTGTGGGATTTGTCGGCAAGGCTTTTGAGCTGTCAAAAAATAATAAATAAACGGGGCTGTAACAGCACAGCCCAAACGGGAATATGGAAGAAAATAAATTTGATTTAAACACCTTTATCGGCTTTATGCTCATTGGCGCCATATTGCTTTGGATGTTGTACCAAAATCAACCGACTGAGCAAGAATTGATGGGGGAGACCGCACAGGTGGAGCAAACCCAAACAGAGGTTGCCTCAGAACAAGATACCGAGCGTTCCTCGACATCATTTGAACAGGAGCAGAACATCAATGAGATCGATTCAGTAGCCGTGGCGGATCGACTAAGAAATGAGTTGGGTGATTTTGCTTACGCTGCCACACGGCCTTCTTGGGGTGATCACACCACAGTTTTAGAAAACGAACTGTTATCCCTAGTGGTGAGCAACAAAGGGGGCTATGTGGTCTCCGTTGAGTTAAAAAATCAAACGCAGTACCAAGGTGCTCCAGTGTACTTGGTGCGTGATGGCAATAGTTCTTTGGATCTTCGTTTCGAGGCACAGAATAGAATGCTCTCAACGGCAGAGCTTTATTTTGAGCCTGAATTGAGACAAGAAGGAACCGATCAGGTTTTGGCCATGCGACTAAAAACCTCTGAACAGTCCTACATTGAGTTCATTTATCGCCTTCCTGCGAATGACTACATGTTAGGCTTTGACATCGTCACACGTGGCTTGGAAGACGTCGTCGAATTTGATCGACCCATAGCGTTGGATTGGACTTTAAAGGGATATCGTCAAGCCAAGAGCATCAGTTATGAAAATCGATACACCCGATTGACTTATGCTCATGATGGTGGCAAGGAATTCGATAAGCTCGGACCCATGGGTAGCGATGAGGCGAAAGAACAAGACGTGACCTGGATCAACTTTAGACAACACTTTTTCAGCAGCCTATTGCTCACCGACACACCTTTTGGCTCGGTAGATCTTTTTTCTGAAGATTTAGTGGAAGATGAGGCCATTGACACCGTTTATACCAAGTCTTATCGTGCCACTATGCAGTTGAGTGCAGATCGAAATGAATTGGATCAGCGCATGAATCTATATTTTGGCCCAACGGATTATCAGGTATTCAAGTCTTACGACAGAAATCTTGATGAGGCCATGCCTTTGGGTTGGGGAATCTTCGGTTGGATCAATAAATACATTATTTTTCCGGTCTTTGGGGTCTTGAGTCAATGGTTTCCCGCGGGAATCGCCATCATTTTGCTCACAGTATTTTTTAAACTCCTCCTTTCTCCAGTCCAATACAAACAGTACGTTTCTCAGGCTAAGCTCAAAGTGCTTAAACCTGAATTGGATGAAATTCGAAAAAAACACGAGGGCAACCAGATGAAAATTCAGCAGGAAACCATGAAATTACAGAATACTGCTGGGGCCTCACCACTTAAAGGGTGTTTGCCGGCCTTATTGCAGATTCCTGTTTTTTATGCGTTGTTTACATTTTTTCCAACGGCATTTGGCCTTCGTCAAAAATCGTTTTTATGGGCCGATGATCTCTCGAGTTATGATGTGGTCTTAGAGTTGCCTGTGCATATTCCTTTTTATGGGGATCACGTGAGTTTGTTTCCAATTTTAGCCTCCGTAGCCATTTTCTTTTACATGATGATGAGTACTGGGCAACAAATGCAGCAACAACAACAGCCGGGTATGCCCAACATGAAGTTTTTGATGTATTTATCGCCTGTGTTTATGTTGGTTTTCTTTAACAACTACGCCAGTGGATTGTCGTTGTATTATTTTACTTCAAATGTGATCACCATTGGCATTATGTTGGTCATTAAAAATTTTATCATCGACGAAGAAAAAATTCACGCCCAGATTGAGGAAACCAAAAAGAAGCCAAAAAAGCAAAATCGCTTCCAAAAGAAAATGGCAGAAATGATGGAGCAGGCTGAGGCTCAAAAGAAAGCACAACGCAAAAAATAGAATGTTTCGGTTGATCTGGCCGGTACATGAACCCATTGAGCTAAATGTCATGAAGCCTTACGTTGTTATCGGTGTATTTCTTTCTTTGGTTTTAGGCCAAATCTCACGCGCACAAACTCAGAGCGCTATCAATGGGTTTGATGCCGATGGCGCCAGGCACGGTCTTTGGAAAAAATACTATCCAGGGACTGATCAACTCCGATATGAGGGCCGATTTCAGCACGGTAAGGAAATCGGTGAGTTTAAATACTATTGCGAGAAGTGCGGAACTCAAGCTGCAGTAATTCGAAATTTTGATGCTGAGCCAGGGGCTTGCTTGATCGCTTATTATACGCCGAAAGGTCAATTGGTGGCTCAAGGGCGTCTCATAGATCAAATGCGAGAGGGGCTTTGGTTGACTTATCATCAAGGTGGCGATGTTGTTATGATGGAGGAACATTATTTGGCAGACCTATTAAATGGGGTTAAAAAGACGTATTACCCTAATGGTCAGCTCGCGGAGACCTGTACCTATAAAATGGGCGATCTTAATGGAGCATGCAGCTATTTCGCCTTGGGAGGGGAATTGATTAAATTTCTCACCTATGAAAATGACGAATTGCACGGTCGCGCCGAATTTTATGATTTAAATGGGCAATTAGAGCGCTCTGGCAGTTACTTTAGGGGTAAAAAGTCAGGTGTTTGGAAAACCTTTGCTTCTGGCGTTCTGATTGAAGAAAAAGATGTCGATAAAGAAGGAGACTGAAATGGATCAAGGCAATAAGAATAAAAGAGTCGTTGTGGGACTAAGCGGTGGAGTAGACTCGAGTGTTGCTGCATTTTTACTACAACAGCAGGGCTATGACGTCTTGGGTCTATTCATGAAAAATTGGCATGATGATTCGGTGACCATATCCGAAGAATGCCCTTGGCTGGAGGACAGTAACGATGCCATGCTCGTGGCTCAAAAGCTAAAAATTCCCTTTCAAACGGTCGATCTGAGTAAGATTTATAAGGAGCGCATTGTGGATTATATGTTCCGTGAATATGAAATTGGCCGCACCCCAAATCCTGATGTTCTTTGTAACCGAGAGATTAAATTTGATATTTTTCTCGATATCGCTCAAGGTCTAGGAGCGAATTTTATTGCCACTGGGCACTATTGTCAAAAACAAACCAGTCAAGACGATGATCAACCCCGTTATCGCTTAATCGCGGGAGCCGATAAAAACAAGGATCAATCTTATTTTCTGTGTCAATTGACTCAGGAGCAATTGGCGAAAGCCTTATTTCCCATTGGGCATTTAAACAAGGATCAGGTTCGTGCCATTGCCAAAGAACAGGGATTAATCACCGCTGAAAAAAGAGATTCACAAGGCTTGTGCTTTATTGGTAAGGTACGACTGCCAGAGTTTTTACAGCAGCAGCTGGCACCGAAATCTGGCACAATCATTGAAATCCCCGCGAATAGCGATCGATATGCGACAAATTTAATGGTCGATGCGCCTCTGGATCACTGGCATGATCACTGGCGAAGATCGGTCATTTATACGCCAACCGATGGAATGCCCGTTGGGACGCATCAAGGGGCCCATTTTTTTACAGTAGGTCAACGTAAAGGCCTGGCCGTAGGCGGAAAAAAAGAGCCACTGTTTGTCTTGGCGACTGATGTGGTTGACAACATCATTTATGTCGGTCAGGGCAAAGATCACCCGGGGCTAAAAAGACGTGGATTACGGGTCTTAAATGATGACGTGCATTGGATAAGGCATGATTTGGCATTGGCCGTGGGCCAACAATTAGCTGTTTCCGCCAGAATTCGTTATCGTCAACCACTGGAATCTGCTGTATTGTACCAAAAGGATTCAGGTCTTTATGTTATCTTTGAAAGAGAACAAACGGCCATTAGTTCGGGACAATTTGTCGCTTGGTACTGTGATGATGAGCTTCTGGGCAGCGGTGTAATCGAATAATCATGAAATATTTAGCGATGCTTATCGGGTGCTTGATTTCCCTCCAAATGGAAGCTCAAGTGCAAGACGCATGGATCTATTTTGCCGACAAGGAAAATGTCGAGGCATCCATCAACAATCCCATTACTATCTTAACTCAAGAGGCCTTGGATCGCAAGGCCAGTCATTCGGTGGTCATCGATGCTCGAGATGTACCAGTGAATGAAGCTTATGTTCAAGCCATAAAAAACAGTCCGGGGATCACTTACTGGGCCAAATCAAAATGGATGAATTGCGTTTACGTTCAAGGAACCGTGAACGATTTAGAGGCCCTGTTGGACTTACCTTATGTGGTGGACATCGAATATGCGGACAAGGATTTGAATTTTCCCAATCCGCAACCAATTCCCGATAAGTTTCGTGTGCTTGATCAGCCACAAGGCCGAACAGAATACAATTACGGCGCTGCAGCAAATCAAATCGAAATGATTTCTGGAGATTTCTTACACCTTCAGGATTTCACCGGAGAAGGCATGATAGTGGCAGTAATGGATTCTGGTTTTCCAAATTTTGCAGGAAATCCTGGTTTTGCTCATGTTGTGGACAATGGCCGACTTTTGGGAACTTTTGACTTTTATTCGCGAACCACAGATGTCACTGGCACGGGTTCTCATGGGGTACAAACCACAAGTGACATCGGCGGGTATTTAGAAAATCAATTTGCTGGAACTGCTCCTGAGGCCTCATTTTATCTCTTTAGAACGGAGTATGGGCCATCGGAAAATCCTCGTGAGGAAGCGTGGTGGGTAGAAGCCTTAGAACGGGCCGACAGTTTAGGCGTGGATGTGGTCAACACCTCATTGGGTTATCAGGCTTATGACAATGCAAATTACGACCACAGTTATGAAGACCTCGATGGCGTAACTACATTTGCCGCTCGAGGGGCCAATTTAGCCTTCGAAAAGGGTATGGTTTTAGTGACATCTGCAGGGAATCAGGGCAACAGCTTTGGGACTGTGGCGACTCCAGCAGATGCCATTGGGTTATTGGCAGTCGGTGCTGTAAATAATCTGGGCAACTATGTTTCATGGAGTTCAAGAGGTCCAACGGTAGACGGAAGAGTCAAGCCGGACGTTATGGCCAAAGGACTCAGCGCGGCTGTTATTTCTTCCTCAGGGGTGGTAGACTTTAGTAATGGAACCTCCTTTAGTTCACCCATAATTGCCGGAGCAGTAACCTGCCTTTGGCAGGCTTTTCCAGAGACGACTAATGCTGAACTCATGCAAGTCGTTCGGGAATCGGCCCATCTTTACAACAACCCCACGGACCAAATGGGGTATGGTATTCCAAATTTTGAAGTGGCGTTCAACATGCTTTCTGGCTTGGCCCAGAATGAGTACATGCTAGAGCGATTTGTTGCTTTGGCGCCGAATCCCGTAAAAGATCAGCTAGAGTTGTCTCTGCCTTCGCATTATAACCAAGTAGAAATGAGGGTCTATAATTTATTAGGACAACCCATTACTCAAATGAATTTGACAGCAGGTCAAAGCACTGTTGATGTGAGTCACTGGACAAAAGGGGCCTACCTGGTTGAGGTCAAATTCCCAGGGGGTAGGATTCAGAGCTTTAAATTGATCAAAGTGTAGATGAGTCAGCGCATTACCGAATTGTTCTCCATTGAGTTTCCAATTGTCCAAGGTGGCATGATTTGGACCAGTGGTTGGCGATTGGCCAGCGCGGTTTCAAACGCCGGTGGTTTGGGATTGATCGGGGCTGGTTCGATGTACCCCGAGGTTTTGGACGAACATCTGAATCGTTGTAAGGCGGCTACGAAAAAACCCTTTGGTGTGAATGTTCCGCTTTTATATCCGAACATCGAGGCCATCATGGATCTAATCATTGCACACAGGGTGCCCATTGTTTTCACCTCCGCAGGTAACCCAGCCACGCATACAAAGCGACTGAAATCTCATGGCATTACTGTAGTCCATGTGGTCAGCAGTACTAAATTTGCTAAAAAAGCAGAGGCGGCAGGGGTTGATGCCATAGTGGCAGAAGGATTCGAGGCCGGAGGCCATAATGGGAGAGAAGAATCGACCACCATGACCTTAATTCCCTCTGTTCGGCGATCGACCCATTTACCGTTGATCGCTGCCGGAGGAATCGCTACAGGTCGTGGCATGTTGGCTGCAATGATTTTAGGGGCTGACGGGGTCCAATTAGGCAGTCGATTTGTCGCCTCTGAAGAGGGTAGTGCTCATATTAATTTTAAGCATTCGGTGATACAGGCCAAGGAAGGTGACACGGAATTAACTTTGAAAGAATTGACACCGGTTCGCCTGATGAAAAATAAATTTTATCATCAGTTGAAACAGCTTTATAGCGAAGGAGCTTCCGTTGAGGACTTAAAGGCTCATTTGGGTAGGGCAAGAGCAAAGCGAGGTATGTTTGAGGGTGACTTAGATGAGGGTGAACTCGAAATCGGACAAGTTGCTGGAATTATAGATCAAATCAAACCCGCTGGTGTCATCGTCCAAGACCTAATGGGCGAATATCAACAAGCCTTAGCCACACTTCCACCAGACTTTAAATCTTGAGTCTAATCACTCGGGTTGCCGTATTGTTCAACCAGTATTTCATGGATGGCCCTTGAGGCCTTGGCCAAAAAAGGCAGTCCAATGTCGTCGTACTCGTAAAAATTGTCGTTAAAAATTTCATTTTTATTGACCAGTAAACTAGCCCCGAGCAGGTAGTGGATTTTGTTTTTTGTATCGATAATAAGGGCAACATCTGTCAAGGTTCCATAGGCATAACCAACCTTATTGTGCATTCTAAGATTGTCCTCAAGGCGCTGATGGCCATCTCCGATAAAAAAGAATTTAACGTATCCATCAGGATAATCTGATTCAACATATCCTTGTTTTCTGGGTACGGTGCTCATCAGGGTCTTGACCAAGGCCTGAGTGTTGTCATTCCATTGGAAAGTCTTTGGACAAATCTCGCAATCCATGGGATATAGCGCGCGCATGAACGCCATTAAGGTCGATAGGGGTAAATGATTTTTTTGGCTGAAATTCATGGGTGAATTCACCAACCTTCCCTGTTCAATGAAGCCCTTGCCTTTTTCTATTCCAGGAAGATCCAATGACTCAATGGGACGGTCTTTTGGGGCTCTGTGAGATTTTATTCCCTTGTCGGTTTCAAAAGTAAACTCAGGATGTTCTGGATCTGATGCTCCATTTACTGAGAGTCGATGCGCCAATCGAAAAGGGACGAAATCAAGTTCTGCCATTCGTCGATTGATGTAATCTCGTCCGAGCATGTCGTACAATCGATTGTAGGCTTGGTTATCGCTTATGGTAAATATCTCAATTAAATCTTGGGCGACACTGTGACTCGTTGTATCCCCTTCAATGCGGTAGGGCGTGATGACATTGAGTTCGGCCTGGTGGTCAATCCACTCCGCCGCCAAGACGGCTACCGGCAATTTAATGGTACTGGCTGGATAGAAATACTGCTCTTGACTAAAGTCTAAACTAAAATGACTGACGGTATCCCCTGCATTGCGAATTAGCGCCTCAGGGAGTTGTAATTGCATTTGAAGTTCGTAGAAATCGGGTTGATTCATGACCTTTTCAATGACCGGATCAGTATTGTGTTCAAGCGCCAACAAGGGGGACTTGTTTTGCTCACACGCCCAAAAAAATAAGCTCAATAGAGCAATAAAGCCTGTTTTTATTGATTCAGCCATGAGATTAATTCTGATTCTTTGAAGGCTAAATCCCAACT
>WTIY01000181.1 GCA_011525065.1 Flavobacteriales bacterium | reverse complement strand
CACCAGATGTCTTCAATCAGTGGTCTCATTTTATGGGCACCAATGGAATGGTCCAAGGGGTATTGCAGCCCATTCTTATTTTTGGAGTGGTGTTCCACTTCATCATGGGATTTGTTCTGGAAATACATAACAGAAAGGCTCGATCAGTGCGTTATGTTCAATATAAAGGAGGAGTCTCAGCGAGTTGGGCCTCCAGAAATATGATTGTATCAGGCGCTGTGGTTTTGGCCTTTCTCGGGCTTCATTTTTATGATTTTTGGTGGCCAGAAATCATGCATAAATACATTGAATCACATCCTGAAGACCCAACACGATATTTTGCAGAAACCGTTCACAAATTTGAGAATCCAGTGCGTGTTGGGCTCTACGCTACAGCTTTTGTTTTACTGGCCTTGCACCTTTGGCACGGTTTTTCTTCTTCGTTCCAAAGCGTTGGCTTTGACAATAAATACGCTAAAGGACTCAAGGGTTTTACGAAATTCTTTGCCGTGTTCATTCCCTTGGGTTTCTTATTCATCGCGTTATACCATCATTTAAATCCAATTGTACACTAAACGCCTGAAGCATGTCATTAGACTCAAAAATCCCTCAGGGACCGATCGCCGAGAAGTGGACCAAACACAAGACCTCAATTGATTTAGTCAATCCGGCCAACAAGAGAAATATTGATGTTATTGTCGTCGGGACTGGGCTTGCTGGCGGAAGTGCCGCAGCCTCTTTGGCAGAACTTGGCTATAACGTAAAGACATTCTGTTATCAGGACTCCCCAAGACGGGCGCACTCTATTGCTGCTCAAGGAGGAATAAATGCCGCAAAGAATTATCAGGGCGATGGAGATTCGACTTATCGACTGTTTTACGACACCATAAAAGGAGGCGATTATCGCTCCCGCGAGGCGAATGTGCATCGACTTGCTGAGGTTTCGGGAAACATCATCGATCAATGTGTCGCTCAAGGGGTGCCCTTTGCTCGTGAGTATGGGGGTCTTTTGGACAATCGTTCTTTTGGGGGTGTATTGGTTTCCAGAACCTTTTATGCCAAAGGTCAAACAGGTCAGCAATTGCTTCTGGGCGCTTATTCGGCCATGAATCGTCAAATTAACCGAGGGAAAATAAAGCCGTATAACCGTCACGAAATGCTGGATCTAGTCCTTGTTGATGGCAAAGCCAGAGGTATCATTGCACGTAATTTGATCACTGGAGAACTCGAGCGTCATTCGGCCCATGCTGTTGTGATTGCTTCGGGAGGTTATGGCAATGTCTTTTTCCTGTCGACCAACGCCATGGGGAGCAACGTGACTGCAGGATGGAAAATCCATAAAAAAGGAGCGTATTTTGCCAATCCGTGTTACACACAAATTCATCCAACCTGTATTCCAGTTTCGGGAGATCATCAGTCAAAATTGACCTTAATGTCCGAATCCTTAAGGAATGACGGGCGTATTTGGGTGCCTGCAAAATTAGAAGATGCTGAGGCCATTAGAGCGGGCCGTTTAAAACCTACTGAAATCAAAGAGGAGGATCGCGATTATTACTTAGAGCGTCGCTATCCTTCATTTGGAAATCTCGTTCCTCGCGATGTAGCCTCACGTGCGGCCAAAGAACGCTGTGATGCTGGATATGGGGTGAATAAAACCGGCGAAGCCGTTTATTTGGATTTTGAATCTGCCATCATGCGCTATGGTAAAGAACAAGCAGTGATCCAACATTTGCACGACGCTTCTGATGAAAAAATCCGTGAATTGGGTGAGGCTGTGGTTGAAGCCAAGTACGGGAATCTCTTTCAGATGTACGAAAAAATCGTGGATCAAGACCCTTATAAAACACCCATGATGATTTACCCAGCGGTCCACTATACCATGGGTGGCGTTTGGGTGGATTACAATTTGATGACCAGTATCCCGGGCTGCTATGCTGCTGGTGAGGCGAATTTTAGTGATCACGGAGCCAACCGCCTTGGAGCGAGTGCCCTGATGCAGGGATTGGCCGATGGTTATTTTGTTTTGCCCTATACCATTGGGGATTATTTGGCCGATGACATCCGAACTGGCCCCATTTCTACTGACTTGCCAGAATTTGAGTCAGCAGAGGCTCAGGTGCGTGAGACCATCGATCGTTTGATTCAAAATAAAGGATCTAAACCCGCAGATTACTTTCACAAGCGATTGGGTAAAATCATGTGGAATCAATGCGGGATGTCTAGAAATGAAAAGGAGCTCAAGGCAGCCATTGCGGAAATTAAAGCCCTTCGTGAAGAATTTTGGAGCGACGTTCGTGTGCCTGGATCAGCCAATGAACTGAATCAGGAATTGGAGAAGGCCATGCGGGTTGCAGATTTCTTAGAACTCGGAGAATTATTTGCTAAAGATGCCCTGCACCGCAATGAATCTTGTGGCGGCCACTTTAGAGAAGAGTACCAGACCCAGGATGGGGAGGCCCTGCGTGATGATGAAAATTTCATGTATGTGGCTGCGTGGGAGTACAAAGGTGAGCCTTCCGATGCCGTCCTTCACAAGGAGCCATTGGCCTACGAAAATATTAAAGTAAAAACGCGTTCATATAAATAGACCATGAAGTTAACATTGAAAATTTGGCGGCAGAAAAATGCGCAGGATAAGGGCAAAATGGTCACTTATCCCATTGATGGAATCGATGGAGACATGTCTTTTTTAGAGATGCTCGATGTTTTAAACAACGACCTGGTTGCCAAAGGCGAGGAGCCGGTGGTTTTTGATCATGATTGCCGCGAAGGTATTTGTGGTTCTTGTTCGCTTCAAATTAATGGCGAGCCTCATGGCCCAGATCGTTTGATTACCACCTGTCAATTACATATGCGGAAGTTCAACGATGGGGACACCATCGTGATTGAGCCATTCCGCGCAAAAGCTTTTCCTGTGATAAAAGACCTTGTGGTGGATCGCAGTGCCTTTGATCGAATTCAACAGGCTGGCGGATTCATTTCAGTCAACACCTCTGGAAACACCATCGACGCGAACGCTATTCCCATTCCAAAAAGTGATGCAGACAATGCCTTCAGTGCGGCAGCCTGTATTGGATGTGGGGCTTGCGTTGCCGCGTGTAAAAACGCCAGTGCGATGCTCTTTACTTCAGCTAAGGTGAGTCAATACGCCCTGTTGCCGCAAGGCCGCGTAGAGGCCACGCAAAGGGTTTTAAATATGGTGGCCCAGATGGATCAAGAAGGTTTTGGGAATTGTACCAATACTGGCGCTTGTGAAATTGAGTGTCCAAAGGGGATCTCTCTTGAAAACATTGCCCGCCTAAATCGAGAACTGTTGAGAGCTCAGCTCAAGGGCTAGTCGAGGAACTTAGAAGATAATTTTACCCTTACAGGGTACGCTCAAAGGGCAGGGATAACTAACGGTAAGCACTCAGGTCAAAGGACTCGTTTAAACTCCAATTGGCACGAATATCCAAAACACCGGGCAAATAATATACCCGCTCGGGTTGTCTTTTAAGATCGTAGTCACCGGTGTCCCAAAGCTCATTTTCATTGCAATCCATAGTGATTCTTACCCGATATTTGTCTGGACTGATATAATCAAAATAGACCTCTTGAGCGATTGGTGTTTTGCGCCAAGCCCGAGCGACTGGGTTTAAACTGGGATCCACCAGTTCAATGAGAATCGGACAATCTGCCAGTCCGGAAAAATTCAGATTTAAGGTGCCATAATCTGATAGAGGCCTTGTTTTAAAAGTGTACGAAAGGGTGTCGTGTGTTTGACCAAAAAAGTCGACGAATCCCATAGGGTTGACCGTTACCGTATAGCGATTGTCGTCTTCTATATCAAATTCAAGAGTCAAAACGTTCCTCAATGAATCCAGCCGTGTGCCAGTTTGTATCTCGGTTGAATCCATGTCTAAAACACGAATTTTTGAAGGATCGATTTGGCGCAAAGGCGTGGTCGCTGTAAACCGAATGCTGTCCTTGGGAGAAAAAACGCCACGCGTTAAAGGATTGACCTTTAACGAATCTGGATAAAGATCTTTGAGTTTTACACTTATGCTATCGGTGCCTAAATCTGTTCTAGCGGCAAACCACAAGGTGTCTCTTAACTCCAGATCGAAAGGAGGGTCAAACCAATAATTCAAAGAATCCACACCTTCGATTTGGGTCCATGTCTGTCTTTGATCTGAATCCATGGCGTAAAGGGGACGAATGGATTTTTCATCGCGCGCTCCCTTATAACCAAAAACAATGCGGTTTTTAGCCGAATGTGAGGCTCTGGTCCATTCAAAATCGGGTGTTTCCTCGAACAGTGCCAAGGGGGCGATGCTGTCCAAGGGCAGCCTAATGACATTAGAACCAAAACCAATCTTATCGGTTTGCGGCTCAAAAGTATAGTTGTTTTGCTCTTCTTCTAAAGCCGTGATGTAATAGTTGCCCTCTTTTAAATTCGTGAACTCAAATGCCCCGTCTATGGCTCGAGCAGTGGCTACGTAGCGTGGTTTAACTCGATAAATGGTCGTGTCTGTCATGGATTCAGCCGGGTAAAGCATAACGGTGACAGGTCCTTCGAGTTCCGGCTTTAGTGCTGATTGAATTTGACCTTTTAGGCTCAAGCTGTCCAAGTAGGGTCCGGTTGAAAAGACATACTTGAATTGAGGCAAAACATTTTCTTCATTATTGTCTACAATACTATTGCCAAAATGCAAGACATAGGTGGTCTCTTCTTCCAG
>WTIY01000146.1 GCA_011525065.1 Flavobacteriales bacterium | reverse complement strand
AAAAAGATGTTTCTGCGGTGCTTAAATGGGAAGGGATACTCATAGACCCAATCGGGGCCTTAGCCGCTGTTTTGGTGTTTGAGTTCATCAGTATAGGAGGCGACGCAGGCTATTCAAAACAGGCGTTGATGGAATTTGGTAAGATCATTCTCATCGGGGGGTCTTTCGGGATTTCAGCGGGCTATATTCTCTATTTTGCCATAAAAAAGCAGTGGGTGCCCCATTACCTAATGAACGTGGTGGCTTTGTCGGTGGTATTACTGGTATTTGTCCAAAGCGATTTATTTGCCCATGAGTCAGGATTACTTTCTGTTGTCGTGATGGGGATGTTCCTGGGTAACAGTAATTTGCCCAACCTAAAAGAGCTGCTTTACTTTAAGGAGTCCCTGAGTGTCTTACTGATTTCTATTTTATTTATTCTATTGTCGGCGAACATTGAGTTGTCGGATTTATTGCTGATTTACAACTGGCAAACAGCCGCTTTATTGGCTGTAATAATTTTTGTGCTCAGACCAATTTCGGTTCTGATTAGCACTGCAGGATCCTCATTAAAGCTGAATGAGAAGTTGTTTATCAGTTGGGTTGGCCCACGCGGTATTGTAGCGGCCGGTATCGCTTCACTGTTTGGCACAAGATTGGTCCAACAGGGCGTGCCTTATGCTGAATACATTACGCCTTTGGTCTTTTCTGTGGTCTTGGTGACCGTGCTGTTGAATGCCACGACCGCACGATTATTCGCCTTGGTGGTTGGGGTGTTTTTGAAAACATCAGAAGGGGTGCTCATTATCGGCGCCTCCAAAGTGTCCCGCTTAATTGGGGCCTATTTGCAAAAGAACGGCAGGCATGTGGTTCTTTTGGACTCGAATCAAAGCAATGTGTCTCAAGCTCAGAGTCTGGGCTTAGAGTCCTTTACCGCGAACATATATACGGATGATTTAAGCAGCAATGTGGAGCTTAGTGATGTCGGCTATTTATTGGCCTTAACAGCAAGTGCAGAAATTAATAAGCTGGCCATAGAAAAGTTTGCCCCGACCTTTGGTGAGACAGGAACCTTTAGGTTGATGTCGGCAGACGAAAAGCAAAAAGGACTGGACTTAGACAACCCTGAATATTTTTGCAGCACTCACGACTACACCATGTTAGATGAAGTGGCCAGACAACACCCTTCAATTCAAGAGGTGCCCATTGAGGACGCCGAACAATTTTTAAGGCTTCTTAAAATATTGAGCAACAATAAAGATACAGTCCCCTTATTTCTAAAGAAAGCCAGTGGCTATCTCGAAGTCATTTGCGACCCGAAAATTCTCGAAGTGGGTTCTAATTGTGCTTTGGTTTATCTCGGAAAGCCACAAGATCTTGAAGACTTAAGCCAAGCCATCAAAAAATAAGGGCTTTAATCGTTTAGTTTAAGTACGGCCATAAAAGCTTCCTGCGGAATTTCTACACTTCCTACAGCGCGCATGCGCTTTTTACCCTTTTTCTGTTTTTCTAGAAGTTTTCGCTTACGGGTAATGTCTCCACCATAACATTTGGCCGTCACATCTTTGCGCAAAGCTTTGACGGTTTCTCTGGCAATGATTTTTGCACCGATTGCGGCTTGTATCGGAATATCAAACTGTTGTCTCGGAATGAGCTCACGTAATTTCTCACACATTTTTTTACCTATGGTATAGGCGTTGTCCTGGTGCAAAAGAGCAGAAAGCGCATCCACTGTAGTGTTATTCAAAAGGACATCTACTTTTACAAGTTTTGAAGCCCTTAATCCAATGGGGGCATAGTCAAAGGAAGCATAACCTTTAGAGATGGTTTTAAGCCGATCGTAGAAATCGAAGACAATTTCCGCTAGCGGCATGTCAAAACTCAATTCGACACGGTCTTGGGTCAAATAAGTTTGATTGGTGATTTGACCCCGCTTTTCGATGCACAAAGACATGACAGGACCGACAAAGTCGGCCTTAGTAATGATGCTCGCTTTAATGTAGGGTTCCTCGACCCGGTTGAGTGTTGAGGGCTCAGGCAAATCACTCGGGTTGTTGACCAAAATCGGCGTGTCCGGCTCCCGATTGGTAAAGGCTTGATAAGACACATTGGGTACCGTGGTGATCACCGTCATGTCAAATTCGCGCTCTAAACGTTCTTGGATGATTTCCAAATGTAACATGCCTAAAAACCCACATCGAAATCCAAACCCAAGGGCGGCTGAACTCTCTGGTTGAAAGACTAAACTGGCGTCGTTGAGCTGCAGTTTTTCCATCGAACTCCTGAGTTCTTCATAGTCTTCTGTATCCACAGGGTAGATGCCTGCAAAAACCATGGGCTTGACGTCCTCAAATCCCTCGATCATATTGGTTGTTGGCTGTTTGGCATCGGTAATGGTATCCCCCACTTTGACCTCACGCGCATCCTTGATTCCGGTGATGAGATAACCCACATCTCCGGTTTTAATGATTTCTTTTGACTCTTGACGAAGTTTCAGGGTGCCAATTTCATCGGCAAAATAGGATTTACCGGTAGCCATAAACTTGATGTGCTGACCCTTAGTGATGGTCCCGTTTAACACTCGAAAATACGTTTCCACCCCTCTAAAAGGATTGTATACCGAGTCAAAAATTAGGGCTTGAAGCGATTCGTCTGGATTTCCCTCAGGGGCAGGCACACGATCAATGATCGCCTCAAGAATGTCTTGTATCCCCAAACCGGTTTTAGCACTAGCCGGAATAATCTCCTCAGGTGCGCACCCCAATAAATCCACAATGTCGTCGGTTACTTCCTCTGGATTGGCTGATGGCAAATCGATTTTATTGAGTACAGGGATGATCTCCAAATCATTTTCTAGGGCTAAATACAAGTTGGAAATCGTTTGTGCCTGAATGCTTTGGGCCGCATCGACAACAAGAAGCGCCCCTTCACAAGCTGCAATGGAACGGGAAACCTCGTAAGAAAAATCCACGTGTCCAGGGGTGTCAATAAGGTTTAAAACATAGTCTTGCCCATCATGCTGATAACTCATCTGTATCGCGTGGCTTTTGATGGTGATGCCGCGCTCACGTTCCAAATCCATGTTGTCCAAGAGCTGATCTTGCTTTTCACGATCACTGACCGCTCCGGTATATTCTAACAACCGGTCCGCCAAGGTGCTCTTGCCGTGGTCTATATGAGCAATGATGCAAAAATTTCTGATGTGTTTCATAGCCAAGACATTTAGGGATTACATCACGTCTAAATGCGCTGCAAATATAGGCGAAAAACCCCTTTGGCGGCATGCAATGGTGGGGCATGTGATTTATTTTTTGTTATTTTAATTTGAATCTGGGCTAAATGAACAAAAACCTCATCATCCTTTTTCTTTTGACCCCGTGGGTTCTATGGGGTCAAAATCAATCCATACAAGGGGTGGTTCAAGACACAGATCAACCCCTTTCTTTTGTCACCATACTTTTGACTCCGGCCAGTGAGTCGCATAGCGAGCCCATTGCCGCAACCATAACGGACGATCAGGGGCGCTTCCAATTGCAGGGGCTGTCGCAGGGTCAATACATGCTATCGGCACAAATGCTGGGATACGAACAATGGCAAACCATTGTTGATTTGAGCGGCCCTATTGATTTGGGTGTGATTGAGCTGGCATCATCGCAAGAGGAGTTGATGGAGGTGACCATTCAAGCCACCCAGCCTAAAATTACTCGAGCTCCTGGCCGCTTGATGTTTCGGGTGGCCTCATCAACCCTGTCCACTACGGACACCTATAACATCGTCTCTAAAACACCTGGTGTGGTGCTGATTAATGGACAAATCACAGTAAAAAATAGGCCCACAACCATTTATCTCAACAACAAAAAAGTTTATGTGTCTGGCCCGGAGTTAAAAGACTTTTTGCAAGGTTTAGACGCCAAACTCATCGAAACGGTTGAGGTGATTACTAATCCAGGGGCCAATTATGACGCAGATGCGTCGACGGTGTTGAATATCGTGACCAATAAAAACATCAACCCAGGGTATAAAGGCAGTGTTCGCGGCCAATATCGACAGGGCGTTTTTGCCAAACACCAATGGTCTACGACTCACCTTTTCAGTGCCGACAAACACCAATGGTACGCCAGTTACAGCATTGCGCCTAAAAAAGAAAATAAAAACCAACAAACCTATATTAGGTACTTATCCCCAACGACGGAACAAACACAAAACATTTGGGAAGGTGATTTCAACAGAGTGACGGATCAATTAACGCATCAAGCCTATGCCCAATGGACTTGGACACCCAGCAGCACACAGCAAATATCGCTGTCCGCTCAAACGGTACTCACGCCCAACAAACAATTTAACAACCTCCAAGAAAACCGCATCCTGACTCCTGTATACCTGACCCAGCAAAGTTTTATAACCAAGAGCACCACAGACCTAGAGACATCCGATCACGTAATCGACCTGTTGTGGCGACTAGAATTTGACGATCGTACCACATTAAAAACCCTGGGGCAATACATCGACTACGATCAAAAACAAAACCAACAACTAAACAGTGTTTATTTCAATCCATCGGGTGAGCAAACCAGCCAAAATGCGTTCCAAACAGACTCTCGTCAAGCCACCCAAATCGGTTTACTGCAATTGGATCTGAATCACAAAGCCAAAAACACCAGCTGGGATTTTGGGGCCAAGACCACCTTTGTCGACAACAAAACAAATTGGTCCTTGACCTCTTCTTTAGAGGGCTCTAATCAAGTAGAGACTTTTGATTACGACGAGCGGGTCTATGCCGCTTACGCTCGAATGGAGGGTCAGTTTGGTGAGTGGGCCTTGTCTTCAGGGCTGCGCTATGA
>WTIY01000015.1 GCA_011525065.1 Flavobacteriales bacterium | reverse complement strand
ATATATTGTACCTCTGATGGCTCCTTAAATAAATCTAAATTTACAGTGCCGTCCATGTCCCTACCCACAGGCAGTCCAAAGTGATGCAAAATGGTGGGACCAATATCAATCAGACCCAAACCGTAAACTTTTTCGTTTTCTTTTATGTTAGGACCACAAGCGACAAACATCCCAAATTGTCGGTGCTCCAAGGAGGGCGCTGCTTGGACCTTAGGCATATTCAAGATTCGTTTATCTCCTGACTCAAACCCGTGATCCGACATCACGATAACAGTAGTGTCTTTATCGATCAGTTTGAGCGTGCGCTCGAGCATCATGTCTTGAAAAATATAAGCCCCGCTTACGGCATCTTTGAAGAGGTCATAATTGGCCTGTTCTACCCCGGGATGTTTGGGCGGATGATATTTCATGAAACTGTGACAAAAATGATCAATCATGTCGTGATAAACCGCCATGAAGTCCCACTCTGAAGTTCTCAACAGCCGTGTCGCAGCATTGTGAAGTGAGCTGTTCTCAGAGACAATTTTCCCTATGGCATGCAGTCCTTTGTGTTTTTCTTGATCGACTTTGTGTGCCTGTGGGACAAAAGGGTAAAGATGCGCCTCCGTAATTTCAAAAGGGAACATGCGAAGGGGCGCAAATTCCTTAACCATCTCCCACGGATGAATGGATCGCGGACTCACTGGAGTTTGAACGCGAGGATCCAGATGGGTCTTTTGAAAACGATCCGAAACAATGCACCCATTAATGGGTTCTACTGGATAGCTAGGCCACCAACCAACCCAATTTGATTTTATGCCTTGATTGTGAAAGATATTCCATAAGGCCCTGCTCTTTCTGGAAAGCGTGGTCACCGGCCGGACCGACTGCCCGTCCTGAGTGACTTCAATGAAGCCCAAAATACCGTGTTTATCTGGTGTTTTACCCGTAGCCACTGAGGTCCACAGCATCGGGGAATACGGGGGATTCATCGTGCTGATATTACCGTGGATCCCACGTTGAATCAACGACTGCAGGGCGGGCATTTTTCCCTGAGCGATAAGGGGCCAAATAATGTCCCAATCTGCAGCATCCCAGCCGATGAGCAATAACTTATTTTTGTTCATTGCCAATATTCTTGTTGTTTCGGATGTGGCCTTTGGCTTTTCTCCAAGCCTCAAATCCGACATCGCCTAAAGCAAGCAGTCCCAATGAACCCTCAACAGGGACCTTATTGGGATCAAAAGTTTCACGCTCAATGGGCTTATGATTCATAGCGATTTTAAGATTATTGTGGGTATTTGTCAACAATTTAACGGTTTTGGTGCTAAAAATGCGGAAGGGGTATCCTTATTTTCCCTATCTTTACGAGAGTAGCAAAGCTGCAAAAGAAAAGTTTTAATTCCAATTTTTAGTTTATGAAAAAAAATACTTCGAAAAATTTAACAAAAAGACTCGCTCAGTACGGGGCAATGTCCGCCGCGGTTATGGCTGGTGCAGATGCCAATGGGCAAGTGGTCTACACCGATGTAGATCCTGACCTCACCCTTCAGGTAGGTGATTTATTTTCTCTTGATTTTGAGAGTGATACTTTTGAAGATGTAGAAGTCCGTAATCCTGATGGACTAGCCGGTGGTAACGCAGCGATCGCATTTCCAAGTTCTGGTGGAGCTTTTGCCGGATTTACTTCTGGAGGATATGAGTACCCACTTCTTATGGCTTCTGGAGATGTCATCGACGCAGCTACAGGATACACCACAACTGGTGTTCGTGGAGACTTGAACTACTACGGTTGTGCCTACTCAAATAGCCAATGGTGTGGTGACGTTACGGACGGATATCTTGGTGTTAGATTTATTAGTTTAACCTCGGGAACGACTCACTACGGGTGGGTTCGTCTAGATACTGACGTGAACGGAGATAACTTAATTACCATCAAGGACTTTGCCTTCGAAGCAACGCCAGATACTGCCATTGCAGCTGGTGATCAAGGATCCTTGGGGGTTACAGACAGTGCCTTTGGTTCTTTTGAGTACTATACAAGCAATAACGCATTGCACTTAAATTCAGCCAGTATAATGGACCAAGTGGTCTTACACAATGTTGTCGGTCAAGAAGTGGCTCGCCAGCAAATTAATGGAACCTCTGCATCGGTCGCTATGGATCGCTTAAGTGCTGGAGTTTACATCGCGACCATTACTGCTGAAGGACAAACCAAGTCAATTAAAATCAGTAAGCGTTAAAACGCAATTTAAAGTTTAATGCTTTGAAGGGTGCCTCTGTGAGGCGCCCTTTTTTGTTAGTGCTTGTTGGCCAATTGACCGCAAGCCGCATCAATATCATCCCCTCGGCTTTTTCTCACGGTAACAGGAATTCGAGCTTGCTCCAGGGCCTGAGTGTAAGCCGCTACACGATGCGGTGCCGCTTGCTTGAACTCACCGTCATCAATGGCATTGTATTCAATAATATTGACCTTGCACGGTACCTTTTTACAGAATTTAACAAGAGCCGCTATGTCTCGATCCGTATCGTTGAACCCATCCCAAACAATGTACTCAAAAGTGACCCGTCTTTTGGTTTTCTCATACCAATAAATCAATGCTTCAAGAACATCATCTAGGATAAATCGCTCAGCAAAAGGCATGATCACCTGACGTTTCTCTTGAATAGCGGAGTGCAAGGATAAAGCCAGATGAAATTTTACACCGTCGTCGGCTAATTTTTTCATCATTTTTGGCACACCAGAGGTCGAGAGTGTGATCCTTTTAGGCGACATACTAAGACCCTGATCCCCCGTAATCATGTCTATGGCTTGCAGAACATTGTTATAGTTCATAAGGGGTTCGCCCATCCCCATAAACACAATATTAGAAAGCGGTCGATCGTGATAAAGCAAACTCTCCTGATGAATGGCCATGACCTGATCGTAGATTTCGTCAGGATTGAGGTTGCGCATGCGCTTGAGTCGAGCCGTAGCGCAAAAAGTGCAATCTAGACTACAGCCAACCTGAGAGGATACACAGGCCGTAGTCCTTGTTTTTGTCGGAATCAATACAGACTCAACGATTAAATCATCATGAAGGCGAACGGCGTTCTTTATGGTTCCGTCACTGCTTTTTTGCATTTGATCCACCCGAATGTGGTTGATCACAAAATGTTCCTGCAACAGGGCTCGAGTTTCTAGAGACAAATTAGTCATCTGCTCAAAAGTGTGCGCTCCCTTCTGCCAGAGCCACTGGTACACTTGATTGCCTCGAAATGGTTGCTGAGATTGTTCTTTAAAGAAGGTACGCAAGTCTTCAAGACTCAGTCGTCTTATGTCCTGTTTAATGATGTCCATCTGATGGAGCAAAAGTACGACAATAGAAGAGATACTCCGACACGGAGCTAAGGCCTGATTTGAAGTTTTTTGGTCACTACATTTCCAGAAGCTCCATCTTCTAAATAAAGTAGATAAATTCCTGGAGTTAAGGCCGAAAGTTCAATCCGATTTTCAGTTGCTGACAAATCAAGGCGCATTAACGTCTGTCCAGTCAGCGAATAAATATGTCCCATCAGTTGTGGGTACTTAGTATTTTGAACAAAGACAAAATCACGTGTAGGGTTTGGATAAACAGAAACTAATCCGTCCAATTCAAAATCCCCAACGGAAAGTGCATTCTCGAGAGCATCAATTTGTTCAACCCCCAAATCATCGGGATCAAGCCAGTCGCGTAAACGCTGATCCGGTCCATTTCCACTGGACCAAGCAACAGCAAAACGCCCATATAAGTCGTAACGCCCATTGCTTTGTTCTCCATCGCAACTTGCGAGTCCACCGTGTAATTGACCGATAATCTGTTCATTGTGATTAAAGAGTGGAGATCCTGAAGACCCGCCCTCAGTACTGCCTAGATCCCATCCATCGGCCCCACCGACATCACTACCTTTAACCAACCAGACCTCGGTGCCATTGGCTGTGTCTCGTGCCATAGGGTCATTATCGCGACAAATCTTCATCACATCGCCTTTTGGGTGATGAATGCCAACTTGAAATTCTGGCAAATCATCAGTGTTGTTCCAACCGGCAAAAGCAACATCCCAAGACGATGGGATGGCCTGGTTTAGCTCAACCAGAGCAAAATCAGAACGGCTATTGCTGGCTCTGAAATCAGCGCCATTCACGGTAAAATTCGTCCCAACATCAGCACTGTTATCTTGGGTCCCGCAAATCGGATCCGGACTGATCCAATTGAATCTCAAGGACCAATAACTTGGATCAGAATTCTGTAAACAGTGATTGGCTGTCAAAACGTATGGAGTTTTATCTTCCTTGGCATTATTCAATAAAACAGCAGAGCACAAATATCCATTGCCTAAATTGAGTAAGGCCACAGCCTTTTTTAATTGATCACGATGCGCATCAAAGGCCTCTCCAACACTACAATTAACATCGTAATGACAATCTCCAGAATCTCCGAGACCTCGGGCCTCGTCCAATTGATCGGTCAATTGATGCAATGCGCCCATTCTGTATCCGTGTATTAGACTCATGACTTTTATTCTCGGAAGTTCCTGTGTTTGCGGTTGAGCCACATATTCGATTACAATTTCATCGCCTTGAATGATCCAGCTACCAAATCCCTGAGCACTGCTCAATCTGGTTTGATGAACTTTAGACCAATCCGTTTGAGCAGAATTGTAAAACTGAACTTGCCCCCCTTCTGGGATATAAAACTCGGAAAAATTTAGACTGATGTTCAGTGCCCCTGGTGACCGGATGGCCATGCGCCATATGATCGTATGATCGGGCAACTCGATCCATTGACCTTGAGACAATAAATCAAGACTTAAATGGCGCTCAATACCATAGCGCCAGGGCATACTTTTGTCTTGGTCGTTTACCAC
>WTIY01000254.1 GCA_011525065.1 Flavobacteriales bacterium | reverse complement strand
GGTATGCAACACCAAATTTATTGGATCGTTTGAAGCAATAGTGCTCTAATCCATCAATTTTTTAATCGGGATAATGGCGTTTAGTCTTTATGGGCTAACGGCAGAAGTTCTCCTGGAGCCAAACCGTAACCTATGGTTTGTTCCTGACTGATTTCTTTTGAAATATCGAAGGCCTCAACCCGAAAACCAACCGATTCTAGTCGCTGGAAGTAGTCCATGCCATAGACGCGAACATGGTCGTATTGACCAAAAATCTCAGCCCTCTTTTTGGGATCGGTAATGGTGTCATCCTGAAACGTCGTCTCTCTGTCGGCCTCGTAGGGCACTTGTAAGATTGCCAGCCCTCCTGGCTTTAGAACACGATAAATCTCCCTCATGGCCTTCAGGTCATCCGGGATGTGTTCCAAGACGTGGTTGCAGATGATCAGATCGTATTGATCGTTGTCAAACGGTAAAGCGGTAATGTCCGCTTTGACATCGGCCAGGGGTGAGTTCAGGTCAGTGGTGGTATAATCCAAATTTTCAAGGGCCCTAAAACGCGCGTAAAACGCTTGTTCTGGGGCGAAATGAAGAACTTTAAGCGGTTCAGAAAACAAGCCCGTGTGCGCTTTTAAATACAACCAACACAAGCGATGACGTTCTAAAGAGAGCGTTCCGGGTGACAGCACATTGGCCCGCATGCGTCCATATCCATAGGGTAGAAAACGCCGATAGGATTTACCATTGATGGGGTCGGTAAAACGTTTACCTCGCCACATTAAGTCCAATAGGGGTCGGAGATAAATGCTGATGCTGATCAGCCAGGGCCGGGGTATGGTATTGAGTATGTACCGAAACAATCGCTTCATGAGCTCAATTGTATTATGGGGCTGAGCGATAAGGATCTTCTTCGTCTGAACTGATGCCCAAGGCCGCGTATACATAGTCAAAGGTACTGAGCAACTGAGGTTTGCCTTGCACGATGGCAACATTGTGTTCAAAATGAGCACTCGGAGTCTTATCTTGAGTTACAATGGTCCAGCCGTCTTCGAGTTGCCTGACTTTGTGTGTTCCCATGTTGATCATGGGTTCTATGGCTATGGTCATTCCTTCGAGAATTTTCTTTCCACGCCCTCTTCTTCCGTAATTGGGAACCTCAGGATCCTCATGAAGACTTTTTCCCAGCCCATGTCCAACCAATTCGCGTACCACACCATAGCCGTGGGATTCACAATATTGTTGGACTGCGAATCCAATATCGCCAATGCGATGACCCACGGTAAAGGCCTCGATGCCCTTATAGAGGGATTCCTTGGTCACCTCAAGAAGTTTTTTAACCTCAGGAGCAACCTCACCCACCTCAAAGGTATAGGCGTGATCTCCGTAAAAGCCGTTTTGCAAGACGCCACAATCAATGGCCACGATATCACCTTCTTTAAGGGGTTGATCGGTGGGTAAGCCGTGAACGACCGCCTCATTTACAGAAGTCAGTAGGGTAGAAGGACAACCGTAAAGTCCTAGAAATCCTGGTTTGGCTTGATGATCGCGGATGAAGGTTTCCGCCAGGGCGTCAAGGGATTTTGTGGTCACCCCAGGAGCGACCTCTTTGGCCAGCATGCCCAGGGTTTTCGATACCAATCGGGCACTTTGTCGCATTAATTCAATTTCTTCTGGGCTCTTGAGATGAATCATATTGGTTTTATGCTGCTTTTTGTGGAAACTGTTCGATAAATTGATTCAGAGCCTCGCTGCGCTGGGAGCCGATCAAAAACTTTTTACCCGATTTGAGTCTAATGGCCAAGCCTTTAGCACCCCGCATGTTGTATACTGTGCCATAAGCCGTAAACAAGCGAATGCCCCATCCGCCGACAAATCCGTAGTGCACGACTTCAATGGTCTGTATGTCCTCCCACGAGTGAAATTTGGTTAAAAAGGGTACAAACCTCATGCGAATTCCGTCCCGGTCAATGCGCGTATCGAGTCGCATCCATTTAAAGAAACCCATAAGGCCTAGGTTAAAGGCATTCAGTGCAATCATTCCTATATTGTTTAAGGGTTTTGAACCCAAGGGCACCTCCAGAATCAGCTGCTGGATCAGGCCATAGAAACTCACGCCGAAAAGCCCTATTAGTAGGGCCCAAAGCCACCATTGGTTAAACGATTGTGACTCGGTGAATTCTGATGTAGGATTAATCGGCATAGGCAGGAGTGTAAGGCTCTTGTTGGATGATTTTCATCAAGTCTTTTTCCAAGGTTTCTTGAGTGTACTCAACGATGCGGTTGAGTTCGGCACCGTCCTTATAGACCATAATCGTTGGGATGAATTCGATGTCGTATCCTGCTTCGTAGCCCTGTGGGGTGTCTTTGTCGTGGGTCATGGCAATGATTTCCAATTGACTTAGGTCAAAGTTAGTCATGTCCAGTAATTTCAGCAGTGCGGGGACTTCTCTTTGGCTGTCCTCACACCAAGTCCCCATGAATACTTTAATGTAACACGGTTTTAGCAATGGTTTGAGGGATTCCACTACGGCTGGGTCCGGGGTATAAAACGCCGCATTTTCCTCAAGCCAAGTAGAAAAGGGCTCTTGATTGAGTCCATTGGCATTGATTGGACCCAAAAGCATTTGACCCCCATCAATGGTGTCGGCTACCATAAGATTCATAGACTCATCAGGCGAGTCAGTTGAGTTGTTTTGTTTGTTTTGATTTTGACAGGCCATAAGGACGAGGCTCATCATTAAAAAAAGGCTAAATGTTTTGTTCATGGTTTAATCGATTAAAGGAGATTGAGTCATGGCCTCAGGGAGGTCTATCCCCATGAGTTTTAAAATGGTCGGAGCCACATCACCCAAAACTCCAGAGCGGATGTAGCGGTGCGTTTTACTGACTAAAATTAGGGGTACAGGATTGGTCGTATGCGCAGTGTTCGGGCTGCCGTCGGGATTGATCATGGTTTCGCTATTGCCGTGATCGGCGATGATTAAGGTGCTGTAACCGTGGTCTAGGGCCAAAGGTACAAGGTTAGCCACGCATTGATCGACGGTTTCACAGGCCTTTATGGCTGCTTTTAAATCACCGGTATGTCCCACCATATCCGGATTGGCAAAATTTAAACAGATGAAATCTGCGGTTTCTCCAGTGATTTCAGGAGTGATTTTATCGCGAATATCAAAGGCACTCATCTCAGGTTTTAGATCATAAGTCGCCACTTTCGGGGATGGGCATAAAATGCGTTTCTCTCCTTCAAAAGGCGTTTCACGACCGCCATTGAAAAAGAACGTTACATGTGGGTACTTTTCGGTCTCGGCAATACGAATTTGTGCTTTTCCCGCTTTAGCAATCACCTCACCCAGGGTGTCACTCAAATTATCTTTGTCATAAACCACTTTAATGCCTTTAAAGGTGTCATCGTAATTGGTCAATGTCAGAAAATGTAAGTCTAAAGGGGTCATGGACCACTCTGGGAAGGCCTTTTGAGTCAGCGCCTGGGTCAATTCTCTGCCCCGATCTGTTCTAAAATTAAAAAAGACGACAACATCACCGTCCTTGATTTGACGCGAATCCTGATCTGAGCGCGAATCGGATGAATTTACTGCCTGAATTTTCATGGGCTCAATGAACTCATCAGTGATGCCGTTTTGATACGAAGCCTTAAGTCCGGCAATGGGGTCAGTACAGCTTTCTCCAAGTCCATGGACCAGAAGGTCATAGGCTTTTTTAACCCGCTCCCATCGCTGGTCGCGATCCATGGCGTAATACCGACCGATGAGACTGGCCAATTCGGCTCCACTTTCCCTCAGAATGGGTTGGAGATCGGCTACATAATTCGGGGCACTTTTAGGATCGACATCTCGGCCATCGGTAAAGCCATGAACCAACATTTTTGGGACTTTGGCCTTAGCCCCGGCCACTAATAAAGCCTTGAGATGATCAATGTGGGCGTGTACGCCACCATCCGAGAGCAGGCCGATAAAATGGACGGTACAATTCTGTTCTCGCGCATGATCAAAGGCTGCTTTTAGCTCAGGTTCTTGATCGAAGCTGCCCTGTGCCACAGCACGATTAATCTTGGCCAAATCTTGATAGACGATGCGTCCCGCTCCCAAGTTCATATGTCCCACTTCACTATTCCCCATTTGCCCCTCAGGCAAGCCCACATGCGGGCCATGGGTCAGAAGGGTGGCATTGGGATACTGATGCGGCAAACCATCCATAAAGGGGGTGTGGGCTTGAGCGACTGCCGAAACCTCGGGGTTTTGGGTCATTCCCCAACCGTCTAAAATCATCAAAAGAACCTTCTGCGACATAGGGTCAAAATTTAAGTGACAAAGATAATCAATCAAGCGGGTTCACGCCAATAGCAGTGGGTTGATGTCTAAGATGTGGTACTTTTTGTAGTCCGCTAAAAATTCAGGGGTCAGTACCTGCGCCCCGGATAGGTTTTCATTTATGAGCAATTCGTATAGGTCGATGGCCCTGTAGGCTTCGAGCATGGGGATGGACACAGGGGCAAAACTGTAGTGCCACGGTTCATGTGCAAAGCCATTTCGGTTGGGATCATTGGTGTAGACTTGAAAAAAACCAAATTTATCTGCGTTCTCTTGCATCCACAGATTAAAGTCGCAAAAGACGCCCTGGCCGTAGTAGTGCCTGGTCTCCAGTACCGATTTCGGTTTGGACACCCCACCGTCAATCAGGTCTAAATCAGTTCCCCAGTGATGCCTTGAGGTTCCGGGTATGGTCGAGTACTCTATGATGCGTTTGACCGCTGCAGCCGCCGGGGTGCCCTCTTGGGTGTATCGTCTGTATTTACGCTGAAAAATGGATTTTTGACGATCAAAGCTCCGATAGGCGGATACGACCTCAATCTCAATGCCATCCTCAAGAGCTGCAGCCTGCATCTGCCCCAGGGCCAGGGCGGTATCTTTCTGCATGGTGGTGAGATAGGTATCCCCGACCAAATCTCTTGGATTTTTCCCGATGAGCTCGTCTATGGTGTATGATTGACCTAGGACCTTTGTCGAATTAGCCTTTACGGTTGTTGACCAAAGTGGATGTTCCAAGCCCACACCCAGACTGCCTAATCCCATGGTTTTAATGAAGTGACTGCGTTTCATAAGCCGCTATTCTCGAGCATTAAATGGTAAAAGAACATCAGGTCCCATACGATAGACAGACTTATTTGGCTCAAAGATCACTACGGGGTGAGCCCCTTTGGCCCAAACTTCAGGTCCCATGACGCTGAGCCATGAGCCTTCAGGCAAACCCACCACGGATATCTCGTTTTGACACTGAAATTCTCGAATTCGGGTTTCACGCGTTTCACCCATATGCCTACTGTTTTTATCGGGTTCGATATAATGGGCATTGATGTTGAATCCGACGCGTCCAAGAGTTTTTAATGAAGGAGGAAGCACGATGGGCATGTCGTTTGTGGTGTGCATTCCCAAGCCACCAATATTGGCTCCTGCACTGGTACCCAGATAGGGGATGCCTTTATCCAACACTTGATTCAGGGGTTCCATTAGATTAAGTTCATGTAATTTGCGCACCAGCAAAAAGGTATTGCCTCCACCGACAAAAATGCCTTGGGCCTTTTTTATGGTTGCCTCAGGGTCAGCGACCTCGTTTAATCCAATTACGTTTAAATCGATGGTCTTAAAGGCTTCCCTGGCTTTCTGAGTATAATCCTCCTCACTCATTCCATTAGGTCTGGCGTAAGGCAC
The DNA here is from genome assembly GCA_011525065.1 of Flavobacteriales bacterium. Lineage (GTDB taxonomy): Bacteria > Bacteroidota > Bacteroidia > Flavobacteriales > Flavobacteriaceae > BACL21. The sequence goes on along the minus strand of WTIY01000254.1, from coordinate 10,791 downwards.
AAAAACAATGCAATCAGTACCTTGAAAAAAGGATTGCAGTTCCGGTAAGAGGTAGGCCAAATAGTCCTGAGCATGAAGGGTAGAGGTACTGGCTAAAATGAGTCGATTCATCAGTTTTTTTGTGATTAAGCCTAATTTTGGCTTGTTCAAATTTAATCATTAATCACCCTGAGGCCATGGCTTGCAACAATTATCTTGACTGAAAATCCAATTCAACTTTTTTACCTAGTTTGTTTCACCCAAAGTTTAAGGAGAATTAAACATTTGTATCAAAGAGAATTTACTAGGTTTGTGATTGTTCAGATTTATTGGTCCATGTCAAAATACAAAGTCTTGATGGTGTTGGGTTTGTGCCTCTGCTGTTTGCTCCATTTGAGCCTAATAAGCCCATTTGCGGTCCACGAAATTCACGACAGAGCCCCCGAGTTAGTCTGCGACGGATCTGAGTTAGAGCGTCACAAATTTTATGTCAGCACGACAAACATTGAGTACAATTCGGCCAGTCAAAACTTGGAAATGATTTCTCGAATTTTCACCGATGACCTGGAGGCGGTACTGCGCCAGAGGTATGACCCAGAGCTTAAGCTTAACCCTGAGAATGAGCCCGAGGGCCAGGAAGAATTAATTAAAAAATACATACTGCGCCAGTGGCGTATTCAAAATGGAGATGCTGTCCATGAGTTGAATTATTTGGGACATCAATTTGATATTGATCAGGTCAAATTATTTATCGAAGTGCCCTTGGGGATGCATCCAAATCGCTTATTTATAGAAAACAAAACGCTTTTTGATTTGACCTCGGAGCAGCAAAATGTGATTCATGTAAAAGTTGGAGATCAGCGCCGAAGTTTACTGCTATTTCCCGAGAATCCTAACGGAGTGTTAAACTTTGATTGAGTCCAAACAAGAACCAGCAGAAAAGGCTATTTTTAGGCCACTTTAAAATTATGCATATGAAACTTAGAGCAGTCGCCATTTGGCTGTTGGCCATGTCTACGACATTCATCGTACAGGCTCAACAGCAAGAGCCCGATTCAGAGAGAAAACCAGGTCACTACAACACCAATAGATTTAAACAACTCTACGAGGAGTTTTCCACACCGAATCAATATCGTTCGGCAAGTGGTGCCCCTGGACCGGCCTATTATCAGCAGCAAGCCGATTATAAAATGGACCTCACTTTAAATGACGCTTTATCTCAAATATACGGGGAGGAGACCATCACCTATACAAACAATTCTCCAGATCAACTCGAATACCTTTGGGTACAACTGGATCAAAACAAAAGAGCTCGCGACAGCAAGAGTCCCTTGATCGAAGCTTCAGGAGCCTTTCCGGCAAAATTGGCCAGCAGTTTTGTCAGTGAATACATGGGAGAAGGTTTTGATGGCGGATTCAAAATTGATTGGGTACGCGACGAAAAGGGTAAACCATTACCGCATACAATAAATCGCACCATGATGCGCATTGAGATGCCTCAGGCTTTGGAACCAGGAGATCGATTTGTCTTTTCGATTAAATGGTGGTACAACATACCTGAACACACCATCGACCGTGCCCGAAGTGGATACGAAACTTTTGAAGATGGCAATAAGGGCTATGTGATTGCTCAATTCTATCCCCGCATGGCGGTTTACTCCGATGTCGAAGGGTGGCAAAACAGTCAGTTCTGGGGTCGCGATGAATTTGCCCTGCCCTTTGGTAATTTTGAGGTATCGATAACCGTACCATCGGATCACGTCCTTGACGCCACTGGCGTTCTTACCAATCGAAAAGAGGTCTTTTCGAAAGAGATGATGCGGCGTTATGAATTGGCCAAAAAGAGTTATGATAAACCCATTTTGATCGTGACTCAAGATGAAGCTGAGGCGGCCTCTAAGGGTTTTGCGACCAGCAGCAAAACTTGGCGTTTCGATGCAAGAATGGTCCGTGATTTCGGATTTGCCACATCGAGACGATACATTTGGGACATGATGGCCGTGCGCATCGGAGATCGAGACGTCATGGCAGTGTCCGTCTATCCGCCTGAGGGGAACCCGCTTTGGGAGGATTGGTCAACCCGTGTGGTGGCCAGTACGCTAAAATCATACTCTAGGATGACCTTTGACTACCCTTATCACAAAGCGATTTCGGTTCATGCTAAAAATCAAGGAATGGAATACCCGATGATTTGTTGGAATTACGGTCGTCCAGAAAAAGATGGGAGTTACAGTGAGCGAACCAAGTATGGAATGTTTGGTGTGATCATTCACGAGGTGGGTCACAATTTCTTCCCAATGATTGTCAACAGTGACGAAAGACAGTGGACTTGGATGGATGAAGGGATCAATACATTTGTTCAGTACGTTGCAGAACAAGACTTTGGGGCAGCCTACCCTGAGGCCATTGCGCCCAACACGGTTTATCCCTCGCGTCGAGGCCCAGCTAAAGCCATTGTCAACTACATGGCGGGTGACCAAGATCGTTTAGCACCCATCATGACCAAAGGCCTGAATACGTTTAATTTTGGAGCCAATGGTTATTCAAAACCGGCCACTGGATTAAATATATTGCGCAAGACCATTATGGGAGAGGATCTTTTTGATTACGCCTTTCGCACCTATTCACAGCGTTGGATGTTCAAGCATCCGACCCCTGAAGATTTTTTCCGCAGTATGGAAGACGCTTCAGCCATTGACTTAGATTGGTTCTGGCGCTCTTGGTTTTATACTACAGACTACACAGACATTGGCGTAGCGGGAGTCAAAAAATACTACGTTACTCATAAAATGAATAAGACCATGCGTCAAATGATGGCGGCTCGTGGGTTTAGCGAAAGTGATTTACCACCATTGGTCTATCTGGTTGAGGAGGACAGTGAGGACTTTGATGAGTCCCTGCGCAATCAATCGCTCAACGATGTGGTCACCCTTCAAGAGTTCATCATGGACCGCATGAGTCCAGAAGAGCGGAGCAACTTAAAAATGCCCAAGTATTTTTACGAGGTGACCTTTGAAAAGCCAGGAGGTATTCCAATGCCAATCATCGCGGAATACACCTATGCCGATGGAAGCAAGGAGCGTGTGACCTATCCCGCCCAGATCTGGCGACTTAATGATGAAGCGGTAGGTAAAGTCATTGCCTCTGAGAAAGAGATTGTCAAAATTGTGGTCGATCCTGATGAGGAAACTGCAGACATCGATACCGCGAACAATTCTTGGCCTGCAGAAGAAACCGTAGGTGAGTTTCAAACCTTCAAAAACAACATTAAAGGACAGTAGTCTTGGTCACAAGCCGAACGGACTTAGCCCTGACCTTTTCGTCAGGGCTTTTGTTTGATGTCGTCTTTACTTTAATATCTTTGCATCATGATGTTACCGTTTCTTTTTATTAGTGGTGCTGAAATAGCCTTCATTGTGTTTATCGTTTTGATGGTATTCGGAGCAGATAAGGTTCCCGATATCGCCCGCGGTTTGGGCAAGACCATGAAGCAAATTCGCCATGCGACAGATGACATCAAAAAAGAAATAACAAAAAGTGCCGATAAACAGGGCGTCGATGTGACTGAGTTCAAGAAGTCCATCGATCAGGTCAAAGAAGATGTGGACCAAATCACGGGTCCGATCAAGCGACAATTTTGATTAGCGTTTTCGCGCGATAGACAAACCATCTCTAATGGGCAAGAGTACCGTTTGATAATCAGGATGTTCCTGGAGTATTCGATTGTACTGCTGAAGAACCTTTGTGTCCAGATCATCTTTATCCGCAGCTTGAGTCACTTTGCCACTCCATAGGACATTATCACTGATCAGGACACCCCCAGAATTCAATTTAGGGGTGACCAAGGACAAATAGTTGAGGTAATTGGATTTATCAGCGTCCATAAATACCAGATCGAATGTGGTCTGGAGTTTTGGAATAATGTCGAGGGCGTTGCCGACATGAGGAATAATTTGTTCTGATTTACCGGATAAATCAAAATACTTCTGTTGAATACGACGCAATTCAGGGTTGCGGTCTACAGTATGAAGAACGCCATCTTTTGCTAAGCCCTCACTTAAACACAATGCGGAGTAACCAGTATAGGTCCCTATTTCCAAAATGGATTTGGGTTGCAGGAGTTTTGCGATGAGACTTAAAAGGCGACCTTGGAGGGGTCCACTCAGCATTCTTGGGGCAAGAATGGTTTGCCAGGTCTCGCGATTCAGAGCCTGTAAGAGTTCTGGTTCGTGCTCAGAGTGTTCCTGCGCATATTGATCGATTTCTGGAGGCAGGAAGTCCATTAGGCTAAAATTTTATCCACCAAGGCTTGCTTGGCTTTCTGGTCATCCCCAAAAAGCCATTGAAGCACATTGTCTTCCCAAATTGCATCACATTCCTCGGGGTTGAGCAATCCTTGTTTCTGAGCTAAATCGAGAATTTTTCCAGGATAAGACGATTGGGCTGCACTTTCCATTTCGCCTAAGGGATATGGGTCGTCAAGTCCCATCAATACTTGCTTGCTGCCTTGATTTTTTATTAAGAGCTCGAGGGATCCCGTGTCATGCACTAGGGTGTCAAAAAAGATATTTTTATGCCCCACACTTTTTCTTGGATGAATTTTTTCCTCAAACAAATCTGGTCTGCCGTCAAAGCCTTGGATTCGGCGGCCGAGATTGATTTGTGCCAGTTGACCGCCATGGGCAAAGCAGGTCCGCATGTTTGGAAATTTATCGGCATAACCGTTCAGGGTATAAAAGTGGTAGGCGTCGGCGCATTGTGCCAACATCCAAATCAGGTGGAACCGCCACGCTGTATTTTGTAGCTTGATGAATTTTTCTCCGTCGTAGGGATGAATTTCAACCGCTAAATTATATGAAGAAGCCAATTCAAAGATGGGTTCATTTTCTGCGTCAAATATACTCCGCCAGGTCCCGATGGTGTCCATATAATGCGTGGGCAAACACAACAGTTTCAGCCCGAGTTCCTCGACACATCGCTCGATTTCCCAGAGTGCACCACGCACAAATCCGGGGTGTACCACAAAGCCACAGGTGAATTTTCCACTGTAATCGTGCTGTATCCGGGCATTAAAGTCATTCTGAAAGCGCAGGGCTTGTTTCATTTCTTCAAGCCGTAAGCCATTGCCATAAAGTTGCGAGAGGTTCAACACCACAGCATGATCAATGCTGTATTGATCCATCCATTGAAGTTTTTCATTCAGAAAAAAGCTCGAGTCCGTAACTGGCCGACTCCAGTCTTTTTGCAGCATGAATTTACGGTCTTTATCCACCCAAAAGATACCTTTATCTTTCATGAAAGTCGGGATTTCCTCAGGGTAAGGCAAAAGGTGTGAATGGCCGTTAATGCGCAATTTTCTCTTCATATCGATGGCTTATTGGTCTGTAGGTTGCACTTGTGACAAGCGCTTTGAGGATTAAAGTTACAAAGATTTTGTACGCCCGCCATCGATGGGTAGGTTGATCCCGTTAATGTATCCAGCTGAGGGACTACACAAAAAGGCAATGCCACAGGCGATTTCCTGAGGGCTTGCAAAGCGGCGTGCAGGAACAACTGAGGCCATAAAGGCCTGAGCTTCTTGTGGCGTTTTGTTCAAACGCTTGGCGGCAGAAGTTACAATATCGTCCAATCGATCTGTGGTCGTAAAGCCAGGCAGTACATTGTTTACCGTGATCCCAAATGGACCTAATTCTACCGATAAGGTTTTACTCCAATTGGCCACAGCACCTCTTATGGTGTTGCTGACCCCTAAATTTTCGATTGGTTGTTTGACCGAGGTGGAAATCACATTGACAATACGGCCATATTTCGCTTCTTTCATGCTGGGTACAACAGCTTGAGTCAAAATCTGATTGCAGAGCAAATGTTGAGAAAAGGCTGCTGCATATTGATCTGGATCCGCTTCAATGGCGAGTCCAGAAGGTGGGCCACCGGTATTGTTGACCAGCACATGAACTTGATGTTTACGTCGAATTTCTTCAACTGCAGTTTTGAATCCCTCAAGATCCGTAAAATCAGCCCTCACGGCGTGATGTTTTTGGTCCGGCCCTTTTGGCAATTCGGCCAATGTTTTTTCTAGTTTCTCTGCGTTACGGGCCATTAAGATGACATGAGCACCTAACTCAGCCAATTCCAGAGCAGTTGCTTTTCCAATGCCTGCTGTACTTCCGCAGACTAAAGCGGTCTTGCCGTTTAAATGTAAATCCATATTTATGATTGATAACTGATGCAAATATTTTTTGGTTCGGTAAAAAATCTGAGGGCTTCAAGGCCACCTTCACGACCTACCCCACTGGCTTTAATCCCGCCAAAAGGGGTGCGTAAATCCCGATTGAGCCAGGTGTTGACCCATACAATACCGGACTCAATCTGCTGCGCAAAACGCATGGAACGATCGATATTGCTGGTCCATAAGCTTGCCGATAAACCGTAAGGAACACTGTTGGCCATGGCCAAAACCTCTTGTTCTGAGTCAAAAGGCATGAGTGTGACCACTGGGCCGAAAATCTCTTCTTGGGCCACTTTACAGTGGTGATCCTTAATTTCGATCACGGTGGGCTCTAAATAAAATCCATTAGGACATTCGGGTACATTTACTGTGTTTCCACCAATGAGGACTTCCCCACCTTCGGCTTTAGCCTGGTCGATATAGCTTAATATTTTTTGTTGATGATCGCTGGAAATCACGGCCCCCAAATCAACCGAGTCGCTGGGTGGACCTACTTTGAGCTTTGCAACCCGGCTCACAAAGTCTGTCTTGAATGACGCGTAAAGGTCACGCTCTACAAAAATGCGGCTGCCACATAGACAAATTTGTCCCTGATTGGCAAAAGAGGACTTCAAGGTGGTGGCCATCATTTTGTCGTAATCGCAGTCGGCAAAAATGATGTTTGGGTTTTTTCCGCCTAATTCCAAAGAGAGTTTTTTGAACATAGGGGCGGCAACACTGGCGATATGTGCTCCGGTTTTGGTGCCGCCTGTAAACGAGACTGCCTTGATTCCTGGGTGTTCCACAATGGCTTGGCCCGCACTTGAGCCGTTTCCGTGTACGATGTTCAGTACGCCCGCAGGAAGCCCAGCCTTCTGACAGATCTCTGCCAATAAATGTGCCGTCACTGGCGTGAGTTCGCTGGGTTTGGCCACGACCGTATTGCCAGCAGCCAGGGCTGGAGCGATTTTCCAGGTAAAGAGATATAGGGGTAAATTCCACGGAGAGATACAGCCTACCACGCCAATGGGGTGCCTCAAGGTGAAGTTGATGGTGTTTTTTCCGACACTTTCATGAGCTTCGCTTGAAAATTGAGTCAAGGCTTGGGCAAAAAATCTAAAATTGCTTGAGGCTCGAGGAATGTCTACACTCATGGCCAGAGCTAATGGTTTCCCGTTGTCGCGAGATTCTGCCTTGGCCAGTGGTTCACGCTGCTCATCAATTAGATCGGCAATGCGCCCAAGTATGGCACTGCGCTCCTCTAAGGTGGTGTTGCGCCAGGTTGAGAAGGCTTTTTGTGCCGCAGTTTGTGCCAGATCGATGTCTTGGGCATCGCTTTCGGGCAATTGACCGTAAATGGCTCCTGTACCCGGTTCAATATTGTCTAAGGTCGCCCCATTAAGCGCGTCTTGAAACTCACCATTGATGTAATTTTGAACTCGAGCCATCAGTTCTGAGGTTTATACGCCATGGCTTTGATTTCGATCAGCAAATGTGGATGGGGCAATTGATGAACTGCTACGGTGGTTCTGGCAGGCCCCGTCTGGGCACTGAAATAAGCTGCGTAGACCTCATTGTACCCCGCAAAATCATTCATATTGACCAAGAAAGTGGTCAAATCGATCAGGTCCTCAAGACCGGCCCCCTGACTCTCGAGATAATCTTTGATGTTGTCCAATACCGCTTTGGTCTGCTCCTTGATGTCCAAGCGCATACTGCCCATGGCATCGACCTGATGGACCCCAGCAAAACTGTTGTCCGGTTTTCGTGCGCTGGTTCCCGAAATATACAGGTAGTCACCCACGCGTTTGATGTGTGGATAAGCCCCGCGGGGGGTGGCTTTTCCTTTGATGAGTTTGCTGCTGTTTTTTGTCATGGTATTTGTTTTTTGGCGTGTTGTGGTATGGCTGAGCTGAGCGACTTTAGTCAATTCTGGTCTGAGCCAAGGATTTCATGGGTTCGTTTTTTGATGAGCATTAATTGTTGATCTAAATCCAAAGATTCGCTGAGCTCGTGTTCTTTGAGCAGGCTCACGATGGCTTGATCTTGAGCCCTTCCGCGTGTCATGGCTTGATGATAACTGAGCTCTGGATTGAAGGTAACCATGGAGTATTTACTTTGATACGCTTCAGGGCGTTCCTGTTCCAATTTCACTTCAATGCTTCGTTTTTTTTGAAAGATGGCATCGGCGGTATGTTCTTTCATTTCATAAAAATTATCGAGGGCTAAATTGGCAATGGCATCGGCGTCCGGCTTGCGTTTTTTTGAAAAAGCAGCAAGCAGGTCTTCCCATTGATCAAAGCCCTGATCCATGAGTTGATCGAACACCAGAACATCCTCAAAAGAGGCGTTCATGCCCTGGCCGTAAAACGGCACTATGGCGTGGGCCGCATCCCCCATGATGACGGCTTTTCCCTGCCAATGCCAAGGGCCACATTTTATCGTGCCCAAGGGACCTGTGGGGTTGTTTTGATATTGGTCGAGAAGATCGGGAATCAGATCTAAAAGCTCCGGATACTGGGTTTTGAAATAGTCGTGAATTTGACTGGGTTGGGTCAGATGATCAAAACCATAGGGCTGCGTCTGATGGCCCATAAACAATGTTACGGTAAAGCTGCGGTCTAAATTGGGCAAAGCAATAATCATGTCTTGACCTCTTGGCCAAATGTGCAGAGCGTCTGCTCTTAGCTGAAAATCACCGTCATCGCCGGGAGCAATGGATAATTCTTTATAGCCATGACTCAGCCATTCAAGCGAAAAATCGAAATCGGCTATTTTCTCCAGAGTTTTTCTAACCACAGACCCTGCGCCATCACAGCCAAAAATTACATCGGCAGTGATATGAAAACTCGCGGCATCGTCGCCTGACTGCTTGTCCGAGGTGTCTTTTTTGAAACCTGCGGTGTTGGTTTGTAAATCCAAGTTGATGCATGGGGCATTAAAATGCAAACTCACGTTTTGTTCTGCATCTAAGGCATCCAGCAGCAGCGCATTAAGGCCTGGTCGCGAAATGGAATTGATGGCATTTTTAGGGTTGCCGCTGTATGGACTGTAAAATGAGGTTTGCTCTTTCTGATGGATCATACGGCCGCCCATAGGCAAGCTGATGGCCAAGGCTTTTTCTTTGAGCCCTGCCATGCTCAAGGCTTTGAGTCCGCGATCGCTGAGCGCTAAATTGATGGAACGTCCCGCGTCAATGCTCGAGAGGCGCAAATCTGGTCTTTTTTCGACTAAAGTGATTGTGTAGCCTCTTTGCGCCAGGCGAAGCGCCATGAGACAGCCACAGAGCCCGGCACCGATGATCAGTATGTGTTCCTGCGGTTTCATAAGCATTGGCTTAAGCGTTGAACGAATTCATGCACGTCTTGAAAAGAGTTGTAAAGCGGGGCGGGGGCCACACGGATCACATCGGGTTCGCGCCAATCGCTGACGACCCCAAGATCGGTCAATTTTTGATGGAGGGTTTTGTCACTATTTTTGATTTGCAGCGATAATTGAGCACCACGTTGTGCGGGATCGATAGGGGTCAGGATGCGTATCTTGTCATGGCTCAGGGCATTGAGGCTATCGGCTAAAAATCCAGTTAATTTGATGGATTTTTCTCTCAGGGACTTCATTCCTGCGCGATCAAAAAGATCTAAGGAAGCTCTTATGGCTGCCATGGACAATATGGGCGGGTTGCTCAATTGCCAGCCTTCAGCCCCCGGTATGGGATCAAACTCATCCCGCATTTTAAAACGGGTCTCTTTGTTATGCCCCCACCATCCGGTAAATCGAGGTAATTCATGGGCATGGGCATGGCGCTGGTGAACGAATACCCCACCTAAACTCCCTGGTCCACTGTTGAGGTATTTGTAGGTGCACCAAACGGCGAAATCGACCTGGTTTTCGTGAAGATCACAGAGGATGTTTCCCGCTCCGTGAGCCAAATTAAAGCCGACCGTTGCTCCGTAGTGGTGACTGATGTCGGTGATCGCCCTGATTGGGTAGACTTGTCCCGAATAATAATTCGAGTTGCCTAACATAACCAGTGCTGTGCTCTGACCGTGTTCTTGCATCAGCTGCTCAAAGTCAGAAAAATGGCAGAGTCCGTCTTCTGGATTGGGTTGCCAAAGGATTAAGGCCTCTTTTGGATCAAAGCCATGAAATTTGATTTGACTCTCTACGGCGTAGCGATCACTGGGAAAGGCATCCGCCTCGATAATTATTTTAAATCGCTCTTTAGTCGGGCGATAAAAAGAGACCATCATCAGGTGAAGGTTGACCGTTAGCGTGTTCATGACAACGACTTCCTGGGGTTTACCTCCCACTATTTCAGCCATTTGATGCGTCAAAAGTTCGTGATAAGGCAACCAAGCATTTTTCCCCTCGGTGTGACCGTCGACACCCCATTTAGCCCAGTGTTCAAGCTCGAATTCGAGGTATTTTTTGGTTTGCTTGGGTTGCAGACCTAATGAATTGCCACAGAGGTAGATCAGTGGTTGGCCTTGATCGTCTGTTGGGCGTTCAAAACATTCCCGGTATTCGGAGAGCGCATCCTCGCGATCTAAATGTTTGGCCGTTTCTAAATTTGTGGAACTCATGAACTTTTGGTCGTGATAAGC
>WTIY01000164.1 GCA_011525065.1 Flavobacteriales bacterium | reverse complement strand
GGTAAAAACGACAAGGCTATTGCCATAATGGATCGTGCTCGCGCGGCCAACCCTGGAGACGTTAACCTTATGCGCTCCGAGGCTGATTTAGCTTACAAGATGGGGGATATGGAAAAATATCGTCGCGTGATGGAAGAGGTGGTGCAAACCGACCCAAATAACCCAGAGCTTTACTATAACCTGGGCGTAAGTGCAATGCAGGTTGGTGAGACGGAACGCGCCAAAACTTATTATTCTAAAGCCCTAGAATTGGATCCAACCTATTCATTTGCTCAAATCAACATGGCTTCAATTATTTTACAAGGGGAAGGCGATATTGTTGAAGAAATGAATAACCTTGGGACTTCAGCCGCAGATAATCGTCGTTATGATGAGCTGAAAGAAGTACGTCGTGAGATGTATCGTGAGGCCTTGCCTTACCTCGAGGCGGCTTCCAAAGGCGTCCCTGACAATATCGAAGTCTTAAGAACTTTAATGAATTTATACAGCCAATTGAGCATGACACCCGAATACAAAGCTGCACGAGCAAAAGTGGAGGCATTAGACGGAAACTAGATTCTCTGAGCCAGCTAAAAAAAGGCCGCGCATCGCGCGGCCTTTTTTTTGTTCCACATCACACTGGCTCACATGATTTTTTTGATGACCCTGAGTTTATGGGTGTGGGTGTTCTTTTCTTTATTGAAAATGCCTGTTTGGTCCAAACGATCAATGCGAACTTCTCCGTGCGCATGCAGGATGTAATTGTCCTTCATGATAAGTCCTACATGGGTAATGCGGCCTTCGGCATTGTCAAAAAAAGCCAAATCGCCAGGACTGCTTTCTTCGATAAAGCTCAATACGTCGCCCAGTTGAGCTTGGTCTTTTGCATCTCTTGGAATGCTCTTCCCATTGATTTTGTAAACCATTTGAGTTAGCCCACTGCAATCAATACCAAATGGGGTTTTGCCGCCCCATAAATAAGGCGTGCCTAAATACATTAAACCTTGTTCAATGATTAATTCAGGGGTGTTTTCCTTGTGCCGTCTTCTTTGGCCCTCAAACGTATCGCCCAAAAGAGCACAATTGTGCACACTGCTTCCAAGAACAATAGATTTAAGTGCTCCAGCAGGATTGCTCACAAAGTCTACCAAATCACTGCTGTACTCGGGACTCGTGCTCAAGGCCATCGTATACTGTTCCTTGGTTAAGGACACAAATTGTTTACGATCAATCCAGCCTGAATAATCATCGGTACTGCAGCGAATTTTCATCCATTTTTTCCGGGATTCAATGATTTTAAATATTTCACCATAGAGCAATTGTGAAACCAATTCAGCACTGTCCTCTGGATTGGCGCGCATGGGAACTATGCTCAAATGACAAATGCCGTATTTCATTAACCAGGGATTGTTTACTTTCTAAAAAAATTCATTGGTGCCCGACAAATATATCTATAGACGTTCGATGATCATGGCTGAAGCACCGCCACCGCCATTACAAATACCGACTGCACCGTATGTTCCATTATTTTGCTCCAGAACCCCAATGAGTGTAATGAGAATGCGAACTCCACTGCAGCCCAGGGGATGGCCCAGAGATACTGCACCACCATTGACATTGACTTTATCAGGAGACAGCTCTAATATTTTCATATTGGCCAATCCAACCACGGAAAATGCCTCATTGAGTTCAAAATAATCGATATCACTCAGGGTTAATCCTGCTTTGCTAAGAGCTTTAGGCAGTGCTTTTGCAGGGGCTGTAGTGAACCACTCTGGTGCCTGTGCAGCATCGGCTTGACTGATGATGCGCGCTAAAGGTTTTATACCAAGTTCCTTGGCTTTATCCTCACTCATAAGGACCACCGCACCTGCACCATCATTGATGGTTGAGGCATTGGCCGCGGTGACTGTTCCGTCTTTAACAAAGGCAGGGCGTAAGCTCGGTATTTTATCCATACGAACATTTTTGAACTCTTCGTCTTGGCTTATGATTAGGGGTTCACCTCTTCTCTGAGGTACAGAGACCGGAACAACTTCATCGTTAAATTTGCCCTCATCCCAAGCTTTGGCTGACCGCTTATAGGATGAGATGGCGAAACCGTCCTGATCTTCGCGGCTACAGCCGTATTCAGCAGCACATTTTTCGGCAAAAACACCCATAGCCTCTTGATTGCTTACGTCGACTAAGCCATCTTTCTGTAACCCATCAATTAGGCTTGTAGGGCCAAATTTTTGACCTCTTCGCATGGGTAAATAATGAGGAATATTGCTCATGCTCTCCATGCCGCCAGCCACGACAATGTCTGCATCACCCAAGGCAATGGCTTGTGCGCCTTGCATGACGGCTTTTAGTCCTGAAGAACAGACTTTATTCACTGTAGTGCAGGGCACGTGATCGGGTATACCTGCACCCATTGCCGCTTGACGTGCCGGGGCTTGTCCTGAACCAGCTTGAACAACTTGTCCCATTAGCACTTCAGATACTGTGGATGGATCGAGTTTGATTTTTTCTAAAGCAGCTTTAATTGCGGCGGCACCTAGCTCTGGGGCAGAAAGAGGGGATAGGCTACCCAAAAAACTCCCGATTGGCGTCCTGGCCCGTGATACGATAACGATATTTTTGCTCATGAAGTTGGTCTGTTGTAAACCACTAAATTAAGCATTCTAAATGAATTAAAATTGACTAAAATCCAAGCACTGTGATAAGTTCAAGCGAATTATTACCTTTACTTTTTAGCTTGAATTAATGCATCAATTCCTCGCCTTCGTTTCTCGAAATCAGTCCAACGCTTACAAGCTTTTGCTCTTGATCAGTACGATCGTCCTAGTCATCTATATGTTGCCCAAAGGTGGACAGTTTAAATATCAGTTTCAGAAGGGCAAACCCTGGCAGTATGAGAATCTTTATGCTCCCTTTAATTTTACCATTAAAAAAGACAATAAGACCTTGGACCAGGAACGCGAATCAATTAAAAGAAACGCTGTACCGTTCTTTGATTTGGATCCTGATATTCCACTAACGGCCCTTCAAGAATTTAGCGTTCTGTTGGATTTGAGCTATCAAGACAGTGCATGGGCCACGCCAAAGAAAAAAGTCAAACAATTAGGATTAAATTTAGTCAACAAGCTCTACAAGAATGGTGTTTTGGGTGTCAGTGGCGACAATTATCTTCCAGAACAATTGATCAATTTACGGGTAAACAATCAAGTCAGACAAACCGTGTTTTCTCGGGTGGTCCAAAGAGAAGAGCTTCAAGAGTTATCGGCCAAAGAGTTGGAATCCCTGCCAGAGATTTCTGAGGTGATGCGTCAGATCATTGCCACAGTGGTAAAGCCAAATCTGACCTTTAATGCAGCATTAACTGAAGCCTCAGTGCAGGAGTTGTTGGGGGACATCAACCCAAACATTGGTGTTGTCGAAAAGGGTGCGAGAATCATTGCTAAGGGTGAGGTTGTTGAGGGAGAAAAATTTGATAAGCTGAATTCACTTCGTGAACAGTTTCAAAGTCAAGTATGGAGCCAAAGCAATTACAACTGGTTGGTGTTTGGGTATTCAATGTTGGTTTCATTGGTTTTTATGATGTTGTATTTGTTTTTGCGCAAATACCGTCCTGAAATCTTTGATCACAACACTAAAGTGAGCTTTATTTTCATCAATATTTTGTTGATGATTTTTGTAACGACCTTAGTCATAAAGCTTGATGCTGCCTATGTTTATCTTATCCCGCTGTGTATATTACCCATTGTCCTTAAAAGCTTTTTTGACGCGCGATTGGGTTTGTTTGTTCATGTTTTAACGGTGTTGCTTTTGGGCTTTATTGTCCCCAATAGCTTTGAGTTCATGTTTTTGCAAATTATCGCGGGTATCGTGACCATTTTAACGGTATCAGAACTGTCCAAACGGGCCAACCTTTTCATCTCTGTGGGTCAAATAACGGGCATTTACATCCTTGGGTATTTATCCTTTTTTATCATCCAGGAAGGAAGTTTGGATCGTATTGCCCTTGAAAATTTTGCTTATTTCATGATTTGCGGTTTGATCACTCTCTTTGCATTTCCACTGATCTATGTCTATGAGCGCATTTTTGGGTTGGTATCCGAAGTGTCGTTGCTCGAGTTGAGCAATACCAATACACCTCTGTTGAAGGAATTGTCTGATCGGGCCCCAGGGACCTTTCATCATTCACTCAATGTTGCCAATTTGGCCGAAGCCGCCGCTCAAGAAATTGGTGCAAACAGCATGCTGGTCAGGGTTGGCGCGTTGTATCACGATATCGGTAAAATGAATAACCCCACCAATTTTACAGAAAATCAAGTCAATTCCATTAATACGCTCAATGATTTAGAGCCTAAAGAAAGTGCTAGAATTATTGTAGGTCATGTGATTAAAGGGATCGAATTGGCCAGAAAGCATAAATTGCCCGAGCGCATTATTGATTTTATTCGCACCCATCACGGGACCAATTTGGTGTATTACTTTTACAAAAAGGAATTGGATGCCCAGGGCAGTGCTGATGAAAAAGACTATCGTTATCCCGGTCCAAAGCCATTTTCACGAGAAACGGCCATATTAATGATGGCCGATAGTGTGGAGGCGGCCAGTAAAAGCCTGAAGGACCCCACGTCCAATAAAATCAATTCATTCGTTGAAAACATAATTGACTTGCAAATGGAGCAGGGGCAATTTGCCAATGCCAACATTACGTTTAAAGAAATTGGTCAAATCAAAAAGGTGCTCAAGAAAAAGCTGACCAACATGTATCATCTACGTGTGGCTTATCCAGAATAGACGGGCGATTATTTGTAAAAAACGCCTTGAAAATTTTGGGTTATTGGGTATAAAAAAATACATTTGCATCCGCATTGAAAATGCATGTTCTTATCACATAGACAGGAGAGGTGCCAGAGTGGTAATGGAGCAGATTGCTAATCTGTCAACGGG
>WTIY01000137.1 GCA_011525065.1 Flavobacteriales bacterium | reverse complement strand
GTGCACGTTTTTTACGTGCATCGGCGAATTCATGGACCAAAAATAAATCATGGTGGGTCGATTGATCACCTGGCTAAATCTCAGCGTACGGTTGTCAAAAGAGACGAGCTCGAGATCGGGAAGTGGTTTATTGGGCATCAAAGTCATTGAGATGTCCGCCAACTCATGGATAATTTTTTGATCTTCGCTGCTCAAATTGTAGCGATTGAATTTATCCAAAATGGCCTCCACATGTCCTTTTTCTTCTGCGTTAATGACATAATTGATGACGGTGTTTTTCAATAAGCTTTGCTTGAGGGAATCATTGGTGACCGAATTTTGAATCAAATCCATTTTGTGGTCGTTGTGATCGAAGGACATACGGTCAAAGGTTCTATAACCCTCTATGGCCTCATAGGCTAAATTGTCAAAATAATAGCCCAGAGCTCTGAAGTAAGGATAGTAGGTGCGCAGCTCTTCGTTGCCTAAATCTATATTTTTACGATAATTGAAAAAAGAAGTCGGAATTTCACGCCCCTCTTCAAAACTCTGCCGCTTGTTGTTGGATGAAACATAAAGCTCCATTTTACCATAGATCGCGTAATCAATGGCCGCATTGGCCACTGATAAAAACGATGCGCTGGGCTTGTTTTGGTCTTCAAATTCTTTCAGAAAAGACTGTCTTATCTGGCGAATTGAATCTAATTTTTCGATAAATATTTCCGGTTCGAGTCCGTAAAATGAGACAATCTGCTGATCGGCACCTTCGTTTAACAGAAATAACTCGGTCAAAAAGTTATTTTTGGCAGATCCCTTACCGGTATAGGTCAATGACTCATCAAATTCTAGGGTGTTGACGCGCAACATCACACTATCTCCAGGTTCTAAATACATGGCCTGAAACTCAAAGTGCTGAAAGTAATAGAATCCAGGGTCTGTGGCCTTTATGTGATAATTGAAAAAGTTTCGATCATCCAAATAAACCGTGTCGCTGGTATTGCGATTGTGTGAGATGATGACATAATCTGACTTGGGATTGACAATTTGCCCACCGATCCAAGCACTGCCACAGGTTTTTGGGTCAGACTTTGACTGACAAGAGACAACAAATAGACTCAATAAAACATAAAAACTAAAGCGCACGATTTCTCTAGGTTGTTGCTACATACAAAAATACTTTTCTCTTTGTGGCCGAGTGTTAAGGCCTCGTTAAAGTATTCAAGCCCCATGTGGATTGTTTTGATTGGAAATGGCTATTTTTGCGCCGAAATAAATCCAAAACAATGCTCTCAGTCTCGAATTTATCCGTCCAGTTTGGTAAGCGTGTCCTTTTTGATGAGGTCAACACCCAGTTTGTTCAAGGCAATTGTTATGGCATCATTGGTGCCAATGGCGCAGGGAAGTCCACCTTTTTAAAGATACTTTCTGGCAAACAGGACGCGACGTCTGGTCATGTTCATTTGGAGCCCGGTAAGCGCATGAGTGTACTTGAGCAAGATCACAATTCCTGTGATGAATTCTCTGTGCTTGAGACCGTGGTAAGGGGCAATAAGGATCTGTTCGCCTTGAAAACTGAAATTGACGCCTTGTATGCCGATTACAGCGATGAAAATGCAGAGCGTATTGGAGAGCTTCAAGTGAGCTTTGAGGAAATGAATGGCTGGAATGCCGACAGCGATGCCGCTGCGCTGCTGTCAAATCTTGGCATCAAAGAAGATTTACATTATTCATTGATGGGTGATTTGGACGGAAAACAAAAGGTTCGTGTTTTGCTGGCGCAAGCGCTTTTTGGAAATCCTGATGTGCTGATTATGGATGAGCCCACAAACGACTTGGACTACGAAACCATTTCATGGCTTGAACAATTTTTGGCCAACTACGACAATTGTGTGATTGTGGTTTCTCACGACCGTCACTTTTTAGATGCTGTTTGTACCCACATCAGTGATATTGACTTTGGCAAGATTAATCACTTTAGTGGAAACTATACATTCTGGTATGAAAGTAGCCAGCTAGCAGCCAGACAGCGTGCTCAGCAAAATAAAAAGGCCGAAGAAAAGAAAAAAGAACTTCAGGAATTTATTCAGCGTTTCAGCGCTAATGTGGCCAAGAGCAAACAGGCTACTTCCAGAAAAAAGATGCTGGAAAAACTCAATGTGGATGAAATAAAACCTTCCAGCAGACGCTATCCAGCCATTATTTTTGAGCGCGAGCGTGAAGCGGGTGATCAGATCTTCAATGTTGAGGGCCTTTCTTCGAGTATGGATGGTGATTTATTGTTCAAAGGCGTTGATTTAAATCTGGCCAAAGGCGACAAGGTGGTGCTTTATTCCAAGGACTCTCGAGCCACAACGGCCTTTTATCAGATTGTCAACGAACAAATTCAGGCTGACTCAGGGAAATTTTCGTGGGGGGTGACCACCAACCAAAGTTATTTGCCGCTAGACAACAGTGCTTTTTTTGACAAAGACATCAATCTTGTGGATTGGCTCAGACAGTGGGCCAAAACCGAAGAAGAAAAAGAGGAAGTCTTTTTGCGTGGTTTTTTGGGTAAGATGCTGTTTAGTGGTGAAGAAGCCTTAAAGAAATGTACGGTACTCTCTGGAGGAGAAAAGGTCCGATGCATGCTCAGTAGAATGATGATGATGCGCGCCAATGTGGTTATGTTAGACGAACCGACGAATCACTTGGACTTGGAATCGATAACGGCTTTTAACAATTCGCTTAAAAACTTCAAAGGCACAGTTTTGCTCACCACTCACGATCATGAGTTTGCACAAACAGTAGGCAATAGAGTAGTGGAGTTGACCCCAAGTGGCGTCATTGATCGTTACATGAGTTTTGACCAGTACATGAGCGATTCTAAGGTAAAGGCGCTCAGGGAGAAAATGTACGCCTGAGCAATCAATTAAATTTATTGGCCACAGCGATCGCTTGGTCGTATTGATCTTCTCTGACCAAAAGCTGCACCTGATCCAAAACACCCCCGCCAAAGCCGGCCATGGCTCCGCTTTGCATCTCGTTTCGCGTAACTGGACTAATGCCCAAATCATTGAGCTCGGCGGTGATCGCGCCAGCCACCAAGGACGGTCCGGTAAAAATTCTTTTCATGCTCATGTTCCTGTGATTTGACTTAACGCAATTCGGCTTTAAAATCACGGGCAAAAGCTTCTTGCAGTCGTCGCATGATTTTATCGATTTGTTTGTCGTTTAAGGTCTTTTTTGAATCCTGAATCGTAAAGGATAAGGCATAGCTCTTTTTGCCCTCAGGGATATTTTTGCCTGTGTAGACGTCAAAAAGACTCACCTCAGTTAGCAGTTGTTTTTCTGTTTTCAAGGCCAGTTCGCGCAGTTGATCAAAACTGACCTGATCGTCAATCAGCAGTGCAAGGTCCCGTTTTACTTTCGGATACTTCGAGATGGGCTTGATTTTGATGTTCTCAGGATTTAATGCGCGTTTAATTGCGGCCCAATTGAACGCTGCGTACAATACCGGCAGGTCAACATCAAAAGCGCGACAAATCTCTTGTTTTAGGACGCCGTAATGGACAATGGCATCATTGCCACAATAAGCGGTTAAGCCCTCCTGCCAAAGTTCTTTTTCGACACTTTTTTCTTGGCTCACTTGGATGCCCAGACTCTGTATGAGTTGATGTACCGTGCTTTTGAGTTCAAAGAAACTGATGTCTTCTGCTTTTGCATTCCAGTGATCTTCGTTTTGTTTTCCGACAAGACCCAGTGCCAAACAATCGTACTCCTGACGATGATCCTCCATTTGACGGTACGTCTTGCCAAATTCAAACACCCTTAATCCACTGACTTTGCGGTTGAGGTTGAATGCAAGGGTTTGCAGCACACCAAATACTAAAGACTGACGCATCACGCCTAAATCTTGACTCAATGGGTTGAGCAAACGCACATCTTGATCTGGATTTAAATCCGAAACTAAACTGGAGTTCTGCGAAGCAGTCAATGAGTTGTTTAATATTTCGTGGTAGGCCATGGCCGTCAATTGTTCGGCCAGTCGGTTTTGAACCTGAAAATCTTCTCGATGGCCCAAACTTGAAACTGAGGCATTTAATTTATTGCTGGTGGCGATGTTGTTGTACCCGTAAACCCTCAAGATTTCCTCGATCACATCGGCTTCTCGGGTGACGTCATTGCGGTAAGCAGGAATGGTCATTCCAAGACTGGTCTCTGTGACGTTATTGATTTTAATTTCCAAAGAGGTTAAAATGGCCTTAATCGTTTCTTTTGGTATTTCTTGACCGATCACTCGAGCAGCGGTTTCGTAATTGAGCACCACTTGATGGTCTTTAATTTTTTTGGGATAGATGTCTGTGATGTCACTGGAGATATGTCCTCCAGCGAGCTCAGTAATCATGATGGCGGCCCGCATCAAGGCGTATTCTACACTGTTGGGGTCAATACCGCGTTCAAATCGAAAGGACGCATCGGTATTCAATCCGTGTCGTTTGGCAGACTTTCGCACGCTTACTGGGTCAAAATAGGCGCTCTCAAGGAAAATGGATGTGGTTTGATCGGTGACTCCTGAATCAAGGCCACCAAACACTCCAGCAATACACATGGGACCCTCTTGGTGACAAATCATTAAATCCTCAGCATCGAGTTTGCGCGTCACGCCGTCCAAAGTGGTGAATTCCGTGTCTTTTTTCACTGTTTTGACCACAACTTTATCACCCACGATCTTTGAGGCGTCAAAGGCGTGCAAAGGTTGACCCAATTCGTGAAGGACGTAGTTGGTCACATCCACAACATTGTTAATGGGTTTTACGCCAATGGCCTGTAATCTGTGCTTTAGCCAATCCGGTGAGGGGGCAACTTTGATTTCACTGATGGTTACACCGGCGTAGCGCGGAGCACGCTGGGTGTCTTCCACACTGACCTCTATTTTTAATGAGCGCTTGTCCACATGGAAGCTGCTGGTCGATGGGGTAATCAATTCTAAGGTTTGTCCTTTGGCCAGTAGACCT
>WTIY01000121.1 GCA_011525065.1 Flavobacteriales bacterium | reverse complement strand
ATCAAATACTCCAGATCAGTCAAGTCTTGATTGCTGATTTGATTGAATACAATTTCATTTACAATATAGGGATTGACAGCACTCGCCCCAAAGCCAAAGAGTAAGGCAAAATGATGAACCTCTCTGGGTTCGGCCGATTCAATAATTAAACTCACTTGAGAGCGTTTGCCGATTTTATGCAATGCGTTATTTAAAAACGAACAGGCCAGTAAGGCTGGTATTGGCGCCATTTTTTCATTGACATATCGGTCTGATAAAATAATAATGTTGACGCCATTTTCTATGGCCTTGGCGGCCTTTCGAGTCAGTTCGTCCAAAGCATTTTCCAATTCGTTGACTCCACCCTCGATGCGATACAAAATGGGGATAGAAGCCACCTTAATGTTAGGATTGGAGTCGTAATTTCTGATTTTATCCAGATCGTGCTTGGAAATCACTGGATTTTGGATCTTGAGTTTTTTGCAATGCTCTTCGCTCACTTCAAAGAGGTTGACATCTCGTCCAAGGGTCAGGCTCATATCGGTTATGAGTTCCTCTCTAATCCCGTCCAGTGGTGGATTTGTAACTTGAGCAAAAAGCTGTTTGAAATAGTCGTAAAGTAATTGAGGTTTTTCAGACAATACAGCCAATGGGGTATCATTACCCATAGAACCAATGGGCTCTTTTGAATTTTGAGCCATAGGTTTTATGATTGAATGAATGTCTTCCTGAGTGTATCCAAAAAGAATTTGACGTTTGATCAAATCAATTTCATCGTAATTTATAGGTCCTTTTTTGGCAGGGATTTCCTTTAAATTAACGAGGTTTTTATCCAGCCACTTGCGATATGGTCTTAAAGAGGCTACGTGATTTTTTATTTCATCGTCCTGAACAATGCGGCCCTCGCTCATGTTCACCAAAAACATCTTACCAGGTTCTAATCGCCCGTGATAAGCCACGTTTTCAGGTTCAATATCGAGAACTCCTGTTTCGGAAGACATGATCAAAAAATTATCTTTTGTCAAGGTGTATCGAGATGGCCTTAGGCCGTTGCGATCCAAAATAGCCCCAATGTAATGGCCGTCTGTAAATGGTATGGACGCTGGTCCATCCCATGGTTCCATTAAACAAGAATTAAATTCATAAAAAGCCTTTTTAGTATCCGACATGGCCTCATTTTTTTCCCAGGCCTCTGGCACGAGCATCATCATTGCTTCAGGCAGTGATCGCCCAGTCATGAGCAGTAGTTCAATGACCATATCCATGGTAGCGGAATCTGACTTACCTCTTATTACGGTTGGAAGCACTTTCTTGAGGTCTTCCCCAAAAAGATCACTCTGAAGGATTTCCTCTCGAGAAAACATTCTTGAGACATTTCCACGAAGGGTATTAATTTCTCCGTTGTGACAAATGTACCTGAAGGGTTGAGCGAGATCCCAGGTGGGAAACGTATTGGTGGAAAATCTCTGGTGCACCAAGGCCAATCGAGTATCCAATGATTCATCATTCAAGTCTAAATAATATTCATTGATATGCTGCGGCATCAGCAAACCTTTAAAAATGATGATTCGGGTCGATAAACTGGGCACATAAAACAGGTCTGATTCAGAAATTTTAGATTCTCGAATCCTGTGTTCAGTGATCTTTCGCGCTGCGAATAGCTTTTGTTTGAATTCATCGTCTGACAAATTTTTGTCACGCTTTCCAATAAATAGCTGCTTGATGACGGGTTCGGTTGCTTTAGCAATTGAGCCAAGGACGGTACTATTAACTGGTGTGTCACGCCAGCCCAAAACAGTTAAATCTCGACCGAGAACTTCATCTTCAAAGACCTTCAAACAAAAATTTAGCTGATTCGTCTTTTTTGGTAGGAAAACATTACCTACGGCGTATTGGCCAAATTCAGGCAAATCAAAGTCACAATTTTCAACAAAAAATTGATGCGGGATATCGATTAATATACCGGCGCCGTCTCCTGTGATTCCATCAGCGCTTACCGCTCCTCTGTGCTCTAACTTTACTAAAATTTCGAGAGCATCGTGAATGATTTTATTGGATCTAATCCCATTTAAATTACAGATAAATCCCGCGCCGCAATTGTCGTGTTCAAACTCTGGAAGGTATAAGCCTTGTCTTTTTGGCATAGCAATACTTTAACTCAAAAGTGATTCTTTTTTGAGCCCTAATATAAGGTGTAATCTCCTGTAATTGCAAATACTCAAAGACATTTAAGGAATTCATAATAAATGCCTTATAAATTGAAATTTTATTAAATAATCGGTCCTCAAATCAATATTTTTTATGAATATCACATCAGCATTTGCCCCGTTAAATTTGAAATTTGATGGAATCAGTTTTGACATCGAATTTTATTGAAATGGTTTTAGTACTTTTATGGAGCTATGAAATTTGATCTCTCTGCCACAGGTTTGCGGTTCACGCATTACGTGGCCAAAGCACAGACCCCTTTTGAGCGGCTTTTTGAAATTTTTAAAGAGCTCATTACCCATACCTCAGGAGATTTTGAGGAGGCCATTGATTGGCTTCGTCAGTTGGACAAGGAGTATGGACTTACTGATGAGAATTATACGATTGATGATTTTGTGAGAGATCTATTAGAGCGTTCCTATATTCAGCCAAAGGGCGGCGGGAGTGATGGTGACGGGGAAATGAAGCTTACGCCCAAGACCGAAAAACTCCTTCGTGAGCACGCCATGAAACAGATTTTTGGAAAACTCAAGAAAGCAGGCTCCGGGAATCACAAGACTAAGTCAACGGGGCAAGGCAATGAAGCGACAGGTGAGTTTAAGGCCTATCAGTTTGGTGATTCTATCGAAAAGATATCGATGACCGAGAGTCTCAAAAATGCCCAAATCCGCAATTACGGAGGTGATTTTGATTTGCGTCAAGAGGATTTAGTGGTAGAGGATAGTACCTATAATACTCAGATGAGCACGGTACTTATGATCGATATTAGTCACAGCATGATCTTGTACGGCGAGGATCGGATCACGCCAGCCAAAAAGGTCGCCATGGCCTTAGCAGAATTCATTACCACCCGATATCCCAAGGACACCTTAGATGTTTTGGTTTTTGGGAATGACGCTTGGCCCATTGCCATAAAAGACATTCCTTATTTACAAGTAGGGCCATATCACACCAACACGGTGGCCGGTTTGTCCCTAGCTATGGATCTGCTCAGGCGACGTAAAAACAGCAACAAACAAATTTTTATGATCACCGATGGCAAACCAAGCTGTTTAAAAGAACCCGATGGGGGTTACTATAAAAACAGTGCAGGGCTGGACGATTACATCGTGGATAAGTGTTACAATATGGCTCGTCAGGCCTTGAAATTAAATATCCCCATAACCACCTTTATGATTGCTCAAGACCCTTATTTAATGCGTTTTGTCAGAACATTTACAGAGGCCAATAAAGGGAAAGCCTTTTTTACAGGCTTAAAAGGTTTGGGAGAAATGATTTTTGAAGACTATCAACAAAATAGAAAAAAGAGATTGGGATGAAAGACATAAAAACTTTGGGGGCGCTGAAAAAATCAGGCTATACCTCAAAAAGCATACAAGAAGAATTGGCACAGAATTTAAGACAGCGGCTCAAAGATGGAACGCCTAGTTTTCAAGGTCTTTTGGGTTATGAGCATACCGTTATACCGGATGTCGAGCGCGCTATTTTATCGGGTCACAGCATTAACCTCTTGGGCTTACGCGGACAAGCCAAAACTCGTTTGGCTCGGCAAATGACGGCCTTATTGGACGAGTGGATTCCAGTGGTGCAAGGCTCTGAAATCAATGACGACCCGCTGAACCCTATCAGCAGACAGGCCAAAGATCTGATTGCGGAAATGGGGGATCAGACTCCTGTAGTTTGGATGCATCGCGATGACCGCTTTTTTGAAAAATTGGCTACGCCTGATGTAACCGTAGCTGACTTAATCGGTGATGTGGATCCCATCAAAGCGGCCAATTTAAAACTCTCTTATGCCGACGAGCGGGTGATTCACTTTGGGATGATCCCACGGGCGCACCGATGTATTTTTGTGCTGAATGAATTGCCCGATTTGCAAGCGCGAATTCAAGTGGCCCTATTTGGTATTTTGCAAGAAAAGGAGATACAAATTCGAGGTTTCAAGCTTCGCTTACCTATAGAAGCACAATTCGTCTTTACGGCAAACCCCGAGGATTATACAAACCGTGGCAGTATTGTTACTCCACTGAAAGATAGAATTGGTTCACAAATCATGACGCATTATCCATACTCTTTGGAGGTGGCTAAAGCCATTACTGAGCAAGAGACTATGAAATCTAATGTCCAGCAAAGTGTTGTGGTGCCAGAATTAGCGCGGGATTTACTGGAACAAATTGGCTTTGAAGCGCGAAAAAGTGAATATGTCGACGGAAAAAGCGGGGTGAGTGCGCGAATGAGCATCACTGCCTTTGAAAATTTAATCAGTACCGCTGAGCGACGCATGCTGATAAATGGAGAAGATCAAACCTGTTTGAGGATGTCTGACTTTATTGGCATTATCGCAGCAATTAATGGAAAAGTCGAGCTTGTTTACGAAGGAGAGCAGGAGGGGGCAGAACAAATTTCATTACACTTGATCAATCAGGCTGTCAAAACTTTATTTCCCAAATACTTTCCTGAAATTAAAAAACTCGAGCACAAGGATCAGCAGGGGCCTTACGACATGCTGTTGGGGTGGTTTTACAGCGACAATAGCCTCTTTTTAGAGGATGGTCTGCCCGCTGATGTTTACCGCGATACCCTAATGTCTGTTCCCTACCTAGAAACAGTGGTGGAAACGCATCAGCAATCTTGTCCGGCAGAAGAAAAGTACTTTATGATGGAGTTCTTGCTTTGGGGTCTAGAGGTGCATAAAAAACTCAACAAGTATCGCACCATCGAAGGATTCCAATTTAAAGACGGCCTGGGCAATATTTTGGCGGACTTATAATCGGCGAAAGATAAATTTTTTGATTTTTAATTTTGATTTTTAGTTTTTATATTG
>WTIY01000284.1 GCA_011525065.1 Flavobacteriales bacterium | reverse complement strand
TGGAGATTTAGACCTAATTTTGGGCAATCAAGGTAGCAACATCCATTACTTGCCGGGCGAAGATACGCCCATGAAGCTCTGGATCAATGATTTTGACAATAACGGCACTTATGAGCAAATCATTTCTCAATATTTAAACCAGCGCGACATGCCCATCCACCAGAAAAAGGAGATGACCACCCAAATGGTGTCCTTGAAAAAACAAAACCTAAAGGCCTCAGAATATGCCAAAAAATCCATTCAAGAACTCTTTTCAAAAGCAGTTTTGGAGGGTACGACCGTCCTGGAGGCCCGCTATGCCAATTCGGTTATTGCGTATAATCAAGGAGGAGGGGTTTTTAGTTTTGAGGACCTTCCATCGCGCGCGCAGCTCTCCTGCATTTGTGGCATCGCCTGCGTAGATGTCAATAATGACGGAGCCATGGACATCATTACTGGGGGTAACAATCATGAGTTCAGACCTCAATTTTCACGTTTAGATTCGGACTTTGGCAGTGTGCTGTTAAACGATGGGGCACAAAACTTCACGTGGCAGAAGTATCAGGAAAGTGGCTTTTATATACGAGATGAAATTAAGCACATCCAGCCATTTGAGGACGCCTCGGGCAATACTTTTATTTTTGTTGCCATCAACGATCAAAAGCCTCAAGTTTACGCACTCGCTCAAAACCTTGATAATTAGCCCAAGATGATCAAACCCTTGTGGACATATGGCCCCTTGATGATGCTGAGCTTGCTGATTTTGTCTTCTTGTGACAAAAAGCAAACCCCTCTTTTTGAGATGCCCTCGGCTTCACAAAGCGGTTTGACTTTTGAAAATACGCTCAAACCCAGCGACAGTTTAAACATTCTAGACTACCTGTATTACTATAACGGTGGCGGAGCAGCTATGGGTGATGTCAACAACGACGGTTTGCCGGATCTATATTTCAGCGCCAATCAAGGACCAAATGCCTTGTATTTAAATCAAGGGGATATGAAATTTAAGGATATTACAGCGCAGGCTGGTGTTCAGGGTTTTAGCGATTGGCAAACGGGCTGTTTGATGTTTGATGCTAACCAAGACGGTCTTATGGATCTCTACGTCCAAGCCGTGGTCGGGTTAAATGGATTTAAAGGTCATAACGAATTGTACATCAACAACGGAGATTTGACCTTTACCGAGTCTGCTGCGGCTTATGGATTAGACCTGCAAGACTACGGCACCATGTCTGCCCTGATCGATTACGATCAAGACGGAGACCTGGACCTCTACATCTTAAACCACGCGGTACATACTCAGGAATCTTTTGGCAAAGTTGACTTGAGGTATACCAGGCATGCAAAAACCGGCGATCGATTGATGCGCAACGAGGGTCATAAATTTGTCGATGTCAGCGAGCAAGCAGGTATTTTAGGGGGCGTGAATGCCTATGGTCTCGGGGTCAGTGTCGCAGATTTAGACAAGGACGGTTGGCCGGACATTTATGTGGGTAATGACTTTCACGAAGACGACTATTATTATCACAACAATCAAGATGGTACTTTTTCAGAACAATTAAGGGAGCGATTCAGTCATACCTCAAGATTTTCTATGGGCAATGATGTCGGCGACATCAACAATGATGGCTGGCCTGATTTGATTTCCTTGGACATGCTTCCTGAGAGCGAACAATTGCTCAAAACCAGTGAAGGAGACGACGCCGTTCAGACCTTACTGCTCAGAACAAAAGCTTATGGTTATCACTATCAGTACAGCCGTAACATGCTATTTGTCAATCAAAATGGTCGTAATTTTTCTGAAACAGCCCTGTACAGTGGGGTAGCCGCCACCGATTGGAGTTGGAGTGCCCTTTTTGGGGATTATGACTTGGACGGGCATTTAGACCTTTTTATTTCAAACGGGATCACCCGGCGTCCAAACAATTTAGACTACATCAAATACATCTCTAATCAAGAAATTCACAAACAGATCAACCAGGGGCGACTCGTGGATCAGACGGCCATAGAGCGCATGCCTTCAGGAGCCGTAGAAAATTATTTTTTCAAGGGAAAGCATGGCATTGGTTTCAAGGACATGAGCGGAAATTGGAGCGATTCAAAACCCAGTTTATCAGGGGCCGCTGTGGTGGGAGATTTGGATCGAGACGGGGACTTGGATATCGTGACTAACAATACCGATAGTCCGGTGGGCTTGTACGTGAATCAGCGCATTAAATCGGTACAGGGCCTACAAAGCGAGGGGATTACTCATGTTCCTGGGCTGAGTATTTCACTGAATTATATGCCTGAGAACCCACATGGACTGGGGACCAAGGCTTATTTATACCAAAGAGATGGAGTGCAGTATCGAGAGCTTTATCCAGTGCGTGGTTTTCAATCCTGTTCAGAGCCTCTAATCCATTTCGCCCTACCCAACCCTGAGCAATTTGAAGCATTAAAAATAGTGTGGCCCAATGGACAGCAACAATGGATCGAGGATGAACCTAAGGGTGGCTCTATTGACCTAAGTTATCAGCCCAACAGTCTTGCAGACCACAAAAATCCCAGCACTGGGACAGCTGACTGGGCAAGCCTAAAATTTATCAAACAAAACAATGGTCTGGGCATCGATTTTGTGCATCGCGAGGATGAATTTTCTGATTTCAATACACAGAAATTAATCCCCTACAAAGCCTCTGATCAAGGACCGGCTTATTTAGCTCATGACTTAAATCGCGACGGGCAAAAAGACTTACTAATCAGTGGAGGAAAAGGTCAGGCCACAAAAATTTATTTATCGCATGACGACGGGTATCAAGCGGTTGAGCCTTCTGGTTCTCTTGGCGACAGTCTGTCTGAATTTGTTGATGCCACCATTTATCGCGCTCAAGGGTCCGATCGATTGGTCATGGCCGCCGCTGGAAATTCTGTTCGACCTTCAGCAAAAGTATTTGATAATCGGGTTTGGTCCTTGACCGATCTCGAGAATCAAGCTCAAATCTTGGATGGAATAACCGCTAATACGCATGTGGTTCGCGGTCATGAAACGCTGCTCTTTATTGGCAATTTTAGTCTGCCACAAGATTTTGGACCAATGGCAGAATCGTATGTAATGCGGGAAGGAGAAATATGGCATACTT
The DNA here is from genome assembly GCA_011525065.1 of Flavobacteriales bacterium. GTDB lineage: Bacteria > Bacteroidota > Bacteroidia > Flavobacteriales > Flavobacteriaceae > BACL21. The sequence goes on along the minus strand of WTIY01000284.1, from coordinate 13,709 downwards.
TCCAGAACTTGGGAATGGTGACCGATGCCATTTGGTTGGATCACAACAAGGATGATCTCATGGATCTATTGATTGTCGGACACTGGATGACCCCACGAATCTTTGTTCAAACACCGTCTGGATTTAAAGAAGACAAAACAGCCCTCCCACAAATTCATGGACTTTGGCAAAGCTCTGAATTACACGATATCGACCAAGATGGGGATATGGATGTTTTATTGGGCAATTGGGGGCTTAATTCAAAATTGAAGGCAAGCCCAGAACACCCGATGAAATTATGGAATCACGACTTTGACCAGAACGGAACTAGAGAAACCATTTTAACCACCTTTCATCAAAACGCAGACTACCCCCTTTTAGGTCTAGACGATTTGGCGGCTCAAATGGTCATGCTAAGAAAATACTATACCCGGTACGAGGATTTTGCCCAAACGCCAATTCAATCCATCCAAGGTCTTGACCTAGATCAGGCCGATGTGCTAATGGTGGATGAATTATCGAGTGGTTATCTTGAGAATAATGGAGATCGTTATCGTTTTGTGGCGTTTGACTTCCCGCTTCAACTGGGTCCAATAAATGAATTTCTGGTCGCTGATTTCGACCTTGACCAACAAAGCGAGGTACTGATTGGGGGCAATTATTTTGGGGTCATTCCTTTTCACGGACGGTTTGACTCTTTCTCAGGAATGCTCCTTGAGTCTAATGGCACCATGGTCCCAACGGCAGATCTAGGCCTCGATTTTTGGAATAAATCCGTACGCCATCTGGATTTAATTCAATTTAAACAACAAAATTATTTAATCGCAATCTATAACAATGAAGCCATCGAAATTTTTCAAATCCAGCCTTAATGCGCTAAGTCTATGCTCAATCTCTTTGGTCTGTATGGTGGGATGTGTTTCCAAACAACCCATAGAACTGACCTCATCGGATTTTCAGAGTAGTGTGGATCACATTACCGATATAATGGTTCACGACATTTTTTCTCCTCCTGTAGCCAGTAGAATTTATGCCTATCCGAATATTGCAGCCTATGAAATCTTAGCCCAAAATGACTCAAACATGCGGTCTTTAACACAGGCCATTGAGCACCTAAAACCGATTCCTGTCGCCCAAGACACCACGCTAAATTATCCCCTGGCGGCCCTAATTGCACACATCGATGTCAGTAAGGCCCTGGTTTTTTCAGAAGAGCGAGTGGCCCAATATCGAGACAGTCTTTATCAATTGTGGTCCAAAAAAAATAAAGCTGCATTCAATAAGGCCAAAACCTATGGTCTCTCCGTAGCGGCTCACATAAAGAGCTGGATGAATACCGACCAGTACAATCAAACACGGACCATGCCCAAATTTACTGTGATCACTGAAGATCCTTCGCGCTGGCAACCAACACCTCCTGCTTACATGGATGGTATTGAACCCCATTGGAACAAAATCAGACCTTTTGTGATGGATTCAGCAAGTCAGTTCAAGCCTGTCCCTCCGCCGTCTTTTTCAATGGAAAAAAACAGCGCTTTTTACAAAGAACTCATGGAAGTTTACCAAACCAGTCAACGCATCGAGGCTATGGGTGATGCTTCAGAGGAAATCAAGATGGCTCAATTCTGGGACTGTAATCCCTATGTATCCGTCACTCGAGGACACCTTATGTTTGCCACCAAAAAAATAACGCCTGGGGCGCATTGGATTGGCATCACAAAAATTGCTTGTAATCAGGCCAGTTTGGATTTTAATGAGACCGTTGGGGCATATACCCACACCTCTATGGCGATTTTTGACGCCTTCATCAGTTGTTGGGATGAAAAATACCGAAGTAATTTGATACGGCCAGAGACCCTGATCAATCAATATATCGATGAAAATTGGAAGCCTGTGCTTCAGACGCCTCCATTTCCAGAATACAGTTCCGGTCATTCTGTCGTCTCGGGAGCAGCCTCTACCGTACTCACTGAGATTTTTGGTGATGACTTCAGCTTTGATGACGATACAGAAGTCCCTTATGGTCTACCGATTCGTTCATTTGAATCCTTCAATCAGGCTGCCCAAGAGGCCGCCATTTCAAGAATGTATGGTGGAATTCACTACCGTGCAGCCATTGACGTCGGATTACAGCAAGGGATCAATGTAGGACAAACCATGATTGAAACACTCTTTTCGAATGAACCTTAAATCCAAACATAAATTCATAGCGCTGATTGCATTCTCGCTGACTGTTGCGCTCTTGGGTTACTTATTTGTCTTCCCTTACCACTACCAGGTAAGCTTCTCTACCAAGCAACCAACAGGAGTGGTCTTTGATCATTTAAGGGCATGGCCTGAATTCAGTCAACAGGATTCTGTCTGGATCAACAATGAAAGTCTGAGCTTTTACGACAGGCTTACTCAAGACATTAAAACCCCCTTGGGCAACATGCAGGTAGATTGGAAAATAAAGCAAAATTCAGACAGGACCACTCAGGTTCAGGGGCGTTTCACGGCCACGCAGCATCCAATAATGCAAAAATTGCTGATGCCCATAGGTCAAAGTTTTATTCCCGAGCGAAGCATTAACTTGACCGAATCTTTGGCCAAAGGACTTATAGAAAAGAGTAAACATTTTAAAGTCCATAGCATTAGAGATACAGTTGTACCCGCGATTTATTGTGCCTATATCCCTGTGAAAACCCGAGAAACCAATAAAGCACAGGGCATGTTGCGGCAAATCAGTACTGTGATGGACTACCTCAAAGGCAACACCATAGCGCTTAAAGGAGATCCCATGATTCAGGTGACCCGATGGTCGAAACAGCAACAGCAATTAGAATTTGACTTCTGTTTTCCAATTGATGCTCAAGAAAACTTACCAGAACATCCAGAAGTCGCCTTTAAATACACAAATTCTGGTCGCTACCTTAAAGCGACCTTTAACGGGAATTACCGCATTTCCCAACAAGGCTGGTATGCGCTGATCGATCATGCTCAAAGAAATGGCATTAGATTGGGCGATCAGGCCATCGAAATTTATCGCAATGATCCTCACGAGGGAGGCGACAGCATGGAATGGGTGGCCGAAATTCTCATGCCCATCCTCGAATAAGCGGGTCGAATTATAGGATAAGAAATATCGAAAACGATTTCGTCAATTCAAATTGAACATCCTCTCACCAATTAGAGATTTTCTGAGATTTTTTATGCATCTTGATACTGGTTAAGCGCCCCTCGATTAGCGTATTAAGGTGGATTTTAACTACGACAAACGACAACTGACCAAAAATTTATATCATGACCACCAAACCACGACTCTCGTTCTGGGATATTTGGAACATGAATGTGGGCTTTTTGGGCATCCAATTTAGCTTTGGACTGCAACAAACGGCCATCAATCCAATTTTTTCCTTTTTAGGCGCACTTCCAGAAGAACTGCCCTTACTGAATCTAGCCGGCCCTGTCACTGGGCTATTGGTTCAACCCATCATTGGGGCCCTGTCCGACAAAACCTGGTCTCCAAAATGGGGAAGAAGAAAACCTTATTTCTTAATTGGCGCACTGATTGGAAGTTTGAGCCTTTTTGCCTTTCCCTATAGTCCAACGCTCTGGTTTGCTGTGGGTCTGCTCTGGATTTTGGACGTGGGTAACAATATGGCCATGGAGCCCTATCGTGCTTTTGTCGGAGATAAATTGCCCGAAAAGCAACTCTCATTGGGTTACCAAATGCAAAGTTTATTTGTCGGAGCTGGAATTGTATTGGCCAATGCTTCCATCTTTATTTTTCAGGATTGGTTCGCTTCAGACAGTTCAACCCCAGCTGGGGGCATCCCCACCTGGCTTTACTATTCGTTTTTTTTAGGGGCTTTGTTGTCGATTTTGACCATTCTTTGGTCGGTCTTGAAAACGCCTGAAATTCCCCCTTCAGATGAAGAGTTAAAAGAGATTCAAGCCCAGCGATCGCTCTCCTTCATGGCGCGGATTCGCGCCCCGTTTAATGAGATTATTGGTGCAGTTAAAGAAATGCCTAAATTCATGTGGCAATTATCTGGAGTCTATCTTTTTCAATGGTATGCCTTATTCATTTATTTTCAGTACATCGCTCCTCTTTTTCAGGAATCTATGGGCTTTGATGGTGCTGAGGCCCTAGGGCAGGCCGCCAAAATGAGTACAACTTACAACATCACAACCATAGTGGTAGCACTCCTTCTGGTACCCATTACCATGCGGTTTGGGAGCAAAATAACTTATGCATTAAGCCTGCTGGGCACAGGAGTGGCCCTTTTAATCATCCCTCACATCAGTGATCCGATTACCGTTTTGTTTCCCATGGTTCTCTTCGGTGTTGGTTGGGCAGCGATGATGGGGATCCCCTACAGCATGGTTTCGAAAATTGTACCACAAGATCGCAGAGGCGTCTACATGGGAATTCTAAATATGATGATCGTGATTCCTATGGGGATTGAGACCCTAACTTTTGGGCCAATCATGAAATACCTTTTAGGCGGGAGTGCAACGAACGCTATTTTATTTGGGGGTGTATTTTTTGTGATTTCAGCTGTACTGGCCTTAAGGCTAAACCCTGAAGCCAAATCCTAATCCCTTACTTTGATCCCAATGAATCCAAAAGATGGACTGCAGAAGCCAGTAGATTTGATCTGTGTTGGGGAAACACTCATCGATTTTATCGGTGCCCAAGTCGAAGCACCGATTAGTGCAACTAAAGATTACCATCGTTACTTGGGCGGTTCCCCCACAAATGTTGCCATGAACATGTCGCGTTTGGGCATGAAGGTGGCCATGATTTCTAGTGTCGGCAACGATGGTTTTGGAGATTATATGCTCACTCGATTTGAGGAGGTGGGCATGGACACACGCTACGTAAAAAAGTTGGATCATACCCCGAGTACGGTCATCTTCATTAACAATACGACTGGCACCCCGGAGTTTCTGGCTTATCGCGGGGCTGATAAAGAAATTGAGCCTGAGCAAATACCGGATGTGTTGTTGTCATCGGCAAAGATCTATCACACGACCTGTTTTGCCTTAAGTGCTGAACCTGCAAGAGAATCAATTTTGTCAGGGGCTGAGCGAGCAGCAGAGAAAGGCGTTCAGCTGAGCATCGACATCAACTACAGTGAAAAAATTTGGCCAAATCAACAACAAGCGCAAGAGACCATCGTTCGTTATTGCCGCCTAGGGCCCTTAGTAAAAATCAGTCAAGATGACGTGGATCGCCTGTTGGGCCCGAACATGAGCCATGAAGCCGTTTTTGATTACTTACACGATCTCGGGGCGAAAATCATCTGTTTTACCCTTGGGAAAGAAGGAGCAAAACTGAGTCAGAAAGGTCGTGAAGTCATGCAGCTATCAGCACTGAAAGTAGAGAAAATAATGGATGCCACTGGAGCCGGAGATGCCTTTTGGAGTGGCTTTCTATACGGCTTTATACGAGGTCAAAAACCAGAAAACTGCATGGCCACGGCGCTGAAAATGGCAGCCATAAAATTGCAAAACGTAGGTCGTATTCCGGATTATGCCGATGTGATTTCAGACCTTTTAAATGACTAACTTTAAGAACTCAAAAAAACCGAACCATGACCATCATTTCCTTCATCGCTTTTACAGCACTTGTGGCGCTAATTGCGTATCGTGCCTCGAGAAAAACCAATGAAAAAAGTGCCGACGGTTATTTTCTTGGCGGACGCAGTCTTACAGCTGGGGTTATCGCTGGATCGCTTTTACTGACTAACCTCTCAACCGAGCAAATTGTTGGGCTCAATGGATCTGCCTATGAAAGCGGCCTTTCTGTCATGGCATGGGAAAGCCTGGCGGCCATTGCCATGGTGGTAACCGCCCTCTTTCTACTGCCTCGTTATCTCAAAGGTGGTCTAACTACCGTGCCACAGTTTTTAGCCAATCGATTCGACACGAGTACAAAAACAATTACCTCTGCCCTATTTTTAACCGGGTATGTCGTGGTACTTTTGCCCGTGATTCTCTATTCAGGCTCGGTGGCCATAAGTGGTATGTTTGACATCCCAGAAGCCTTTGGGGTCAGTAACACACAGGCCATATACCTCTGTGTTTGGGGCATTGGCCTAGTCGGCTCGGTCTATGCAGTCTTTGGCGGTTTAAAAGCCGTCGCCGTATCCGATACCATTAATGCCATAGGCCTATTGATCGGGGGGTTGATGATTCCTGTATTGGGTCTTATGGCTATGGGTGACGGCAGTGTGATCGATGGGCTCAGCGTTTTAACGAGCGAGCACCCAGAGAAACTTAGGTCTATGGGGGAACGGACCGATCCTGTGCCCTTCTATACCATTTTTACTGGGATGATGTTGGTACAATTGTTTTATTGGGGGACGAATCAGCAAATTATTCAACGGGCACTTGGGGCTAAAAATTTAGAGGAGGGACAAAAGGGACTTCTACTGGGCTCTTTCATCAAGATATTGGGTCCAATAATTGTGGTTCTCCCAGGGATCATTGCCTATCATATGTTTCCAGACTTAACCTCTGTAGATCAAGCCTATCCAGAATTGGTCTCGGCCGTCCTGCCTCCGGCGTTTTTAGGATTCTTTGCGGCGGTAATTTTTGGGGCTATTCTCAGCTCTTTCAATAGTGTCCTCAACAGTTCTGTGACCTTGTTTGGCATGGATATATACAAGCAACACATCAATCCACAGGCCGATGAAGCCACCGTGGTCCGCAAGGGCAAAATGTTTGGTATTGCATTGGCCGTTGGCGCCATGATTATAGCTCCATTCATCGCTAATGCAGGAAGTTTATTCGACTATCTTCAAGAGATTAACGGCATTTACTCCATTCCAATTTTGACCATCATTGTGGTGGGTTATTTGACCAAAAGAGTCCCTGCCATCGCTGCAAAAATCGGTCTACTCTCAGGCTCACTCTTGTACATTGTCAGTCAATTTTTCCTCAAACCACATTTTGTTTCTCAGGCTGTTGCCCAGGCAAAACTCGATGGGATCACAGATCCTTCGGCTTTAGCCGTAGTTGAGTCCCAAGGCTATTTCGGACTCCACTATTTGGATGTCATGGCTATTTTATTTGTGCTGAATGTTTTGATCATGCTTTTGATTGGTAAATTTTATCCACGTGAAGAAGCGTACACACAGGCCTACACCAAACAGGTCGATATTAAGCCTTGGCCATACACTAAAGCTGTGGGCGGACTGATTGTCTTGATCGTTGCCGCCATCTACATCTATTTCGCATAATTCACAAACTTCCAGCAGGGCAATGGGATTAATCCGGTATTGTCGATTTTAAATGACCCTATTTCCCTTGGATTGCTCCTTATTGAAGTCGTATCTTTAATGCGATTAATCGGCTATACGGCCCAAAATCCCTTTATATGTCCTATTACGATCCCAAAGACTTGCGCAAATTTGGTCAAATCACCCAGTGGAGTGAATCACTTGGTGAAAAATTCTTTGAGTATTACAACAGCGTGTTTAAAGAAGGGGCCTTGACGGCCAGAGAGAAATCACTAATCGCACTGGCGGTAGCACATACCGAAATGTGCCCCTACTGCATCGATGCTTACACCAAAGACGGTCTTGAACGAGGCATTACCAAAAATGAAATGATGGAAGCCGTCCATGTGGGCGCAGCCATAAAAAGCGGGGCCAGCCTGGTTCACGGAGTCATGATGATGAATAAGGTCAACAAATTGGATTCCTAAAAACCGGTATGAGTCAATTTAAATCACTCCAATCCCTGCGAAAGCGTCAGAGTCCTCTAGCACAAACTGAGCGCCAATTGAAACTGTTAGAAGGGGGCATTTTTACAGAGGAAGACGCGCCGAGATTTGAAGAGCGCATTTTAGCCACACTCAAGGCTCCCTTACGCTCAAAACAACTTGATATTTTACAGGTTAATTTGGGCTATATGTGCAATCAAGTTTGCACGCATTGTCATGTGGATGCTGGTCCAGATCGCAAAGAAATCATGACGATAAATACCATGGAACACTGTCTGAAGGCCATCAAATCCAGTAAAGTAAAAACCCTTGATCTCACTGGAGGAGCTCCAGAGATGAACCCCAACTTCAGATGGTTTGTTACTCAGGCCAAAGCCTGTGGCGTGGATGAAATCATCGTTCGCAGTAATTTGACCATCATTGTGGCCAACAAAAAATATCATGATTTGCCTGATTTTTTTGCCAAACACGGCGTTCACGTAGTAAGCAGCATGCCGCATTGGACCGAAGAAAAAACAGATCGACAACGGGGATCTGGCGTTTTTAACGACTCGATTAAAGCCCTTAAAATGCTCAATGATGTTGGGTATGGACAAGCGCAGAGTGGTCTCAAATTGGATTTAGTTTACAATCCCAGCGGGGCATTTTTACCGGGAGACCAAAATGCCTTATCCGCAGAATTCAAACAGCGTTTGGACCGGAGCTTTGGCATCCAATTCAACGATTTATTTGCCTTGACCAATCTTCCCATATCCCGCTTTTTGGACTATCTCATTGCTTCAGAGAATTACGACGACTATATGTGGGCCCTGGTCGATGCATATAACCCAGCAGCTGCCCAGGCAGTCATGTGCACCAACACCCTTTCGGTGTCTTGGGATGGTCATCTTTATGATTGTGATTTTAATCAAATGCTTCAAATGCCAATTCAAGATGAGCGCCAACACATCAGTGAATTCGACAATGATTTAATGAACGGACGCCTAATAAGCGTCTCACAGCACTGTTATGGCTGCACGGCCGGTGCAGGAAGCAGCTGTCAAGGTGCGGTGGCATGAATAGGTCTTTAATCCATATGGTTTTTTTACTCAGCCCCTTACTGCTCACGGGGCAAAATACCATTGATGAGGCCCTGAGTCGATACAATTCAGGGAGCGTACCTTATGTCGACCAACAAACAGCATACGCCTGGCAAAGCGACAATTCAGCCGTATTTTTAGACAGTCGGTCACGAGACGAATTTGAGGTGTCGCATTTGAAAAACGCTCACTTTGTGGGGGATGAAGAATTTAACCCTGAAGTTTTAGAGCAAATCAACTTAGACCCCTCATCCAAAATAGTGGTGTATTGTTCGATCGGCGTCAGATCTGAACGTGTTGGCGAAAAGTTGAAGAAACTGGGATATCAAAACATCTACAACCTATACGGCGGACTCTTTCAGTGGTATAACTCCGGTAAAAGCCTCGTCGACGCTCAAGAAAAAATAACCCAAGCCATTCACGGATACGACAAGCATTGGGCCAAGTTCATCAACCGAGGCACTCCTGAGTACTGAATCCTGTTAGCATCATGTCCACGGCGTCCAAACATTTATTGATTTTTTGCAAAAATCCAGTTCTAGGGCAGTGTAAAACACGCCTGGCGGCGAGCATTGGGGCAGAAAAAGCCTTAGCGGTTTATGAATTTTTACTGACCCATACTGCTAAAATCACCGCAAAAGTTCAGGCCAAAAGGGTGGTGCATTACAGCAACTACATTCAAACACAAGACGCATTTTCGGACACTATATTTAACAAGGCCGTCCAAAGCGGCTCGGATTTAGGACAGCGCATGGCCCATGCACTCGAAGAGGCTTTTGATCAAGGAGCCACCAGGGCCATTTTAATCGGTAGTGATTTATACGATCTTTCTGCGGCGCTTATAGAGAGTGCTTTTGAGGCATTAAATGACCACGATGCCGTAATCGGACCAGCTTCAGATGGGGGGTATTACCTAATTGGTATGAATCAGCCAATTTCAGAAATATTTAACAATAAAAATTGGGGCACACCGTCGGTATTGAGCGATACTTTAACTAATTTGACACCGTATAAAACTGCAATCTTGGTCGAAAAAAATGACATCGACACTTTGTCCGACCTGGAGCCTTATGATGTTTTTAAAGCCTTAATTCGATGAAGCCCAAATTAATCCAGCAGGTTCAAGAAGCCTGTGAATTTTTAACCAACAAAGGATTCGATCAGCCCGAAATCGGTATTATTTTGGGTACGGGTCTGGGTCAATTGGTGCATTCGATAGACGTGATTTCAGAAATCCACTATACCGTGATTCCTCACTTTCCATTGGCCACTGTAGAATTTCACAAAGGCAAGCTAATTTATGGAACGCTCGGTGGGAAAAAAGTAGTGGTCATGCAAGGACGATTTCATTTATACGAGGGTTATAGCCCGGTGGAGGTGACGTTTCCCGTGCGCGTGATGCATGCCTTGGGCATCAAAAAACTTCTAGTCAGCAATGCTTCGGGCGCTTTAAATCTCAAGTTCAAAAAAGGAGAAATGATGCTCATCAACGACCACATTAACCTGCAGGGCAGTTCTCCTTTAGCTTTTTCTGGTGTGGACCAGTTGGGTGAGCGCTTTGTGGATATGAATACCCCATATGATCCCGCCATGAGTCAGGCCCTTGTCAAATTGGCTAATGACCACGGCATTAAATTACATCAAGGCGTTTATGTGGGAGTCCGCGGCCCAGAATTGGAAACCAAAGCCGAATACCGCTACTTGAGACTCATTGGAGCTGATGCGGTAGGAATGAGTACGGTTCCAGAGATCATTGTGGCTAATCATTTAAAATTGCCCGTGGTGGCAGTTTCGGTACTTACTGATGAATGCGACCCGGATCATTTGGCCCCGGTTGACATTGCAGACATTATTGCTCATGCCCAAAAAGCAGAGCCAGATATGGTGTTTTTATTTAAAAATTTAATTGAAGGATTGGCCTTATGAGTTATTTAGAAACGACGAAAGATCTGTATAAAGAAGCGGCGCTGAGCCCTGATGTGGGCCTGTGTTGCACCACCAATCCCATTTGGGAATTGCCCGGGCTGAGCATCCCGAAAATCATGCAAGAGATGAATTACGGCTGTGGTTCAACAGTCCATCCCAGAGATCTAAGTCGCCAACCAAAAATTCTTTATGTCGGTGTTGGCGGCGGCATGGAGCTTTTACAATTTGCCTATTTTTCGCGAAAAAAAGGACACGTTATCGGTGTGGATGTGGTTGATGAAATGCTCGAAGCCTCTCGCGTGAACTTCAAAGAGGCCGAGGCATTAAATCCGTGGTTTTCGTCTGATTTTGTAGAATTGCACAAGGGAGATGCGCTCAACTTACCGCTAAAAGACCAGAGCGTTGATGTAGCCGCCCAAAACTGCCTGTTCAACATCTTCAAAGAGGAGGACCTCAAAAAAGCCATCTCAGAAATGTATCGAGTCCTTAAGCCACACGGCAGACTGGTCATGAGCGATCCGACCTGTGAACAACAGATGAACCAAACCTTGCGCAATGACGAGCGCCTTCGGGCCCTGTGTCTTAGTGGCAGCCTACCCATTGACCAGTATGTTAAAGCCCTGACGGACGCTGGTTTTGGCACCATCGAAATTCGTGCCAGGAAACCCTACCGAATTTTGGATCCACAGCATTATCCCACAGAAGAATTGATTTATATTGAATCCATAGAAGTAGCCGCCATAAAGGATCCAATGCCAGAAGATGGGCCATGCGTATTTACCGGAAAAGCGGCCATTTATTACGGAGATCAGCCTTATTTTGACGATGACAAGGGTCATGTCCTGCTTCCTAATCAACCCTTGGCTGTATGCGACAAAACAGCTCAAGCACTGTCTGATTTAAATAGAAATGATATTTTTGTAAGCCCGTCGACCTATCATTATGACGGTGGAGGATGCTGTTGACTATGAGAGAATATCTTGACCTTATCTGGAACACCTACAGTGGATACTTCAATTATCTACTCCATGAAATCACACATTGGCATTGGGACAACTACTTTTATGGCTTAATCGGATTGAGCTTAGTGGTTTGGGGGTTAGAATACTTGATGCCTTGGCGAAAAAATCAAGCTTTATTTCGAGAAGATTTTTGGCTGGACACCTTCTATATGTTTTTCAACTTCTTTTTGTTGAATCTCATTGTCCTGATGGCCTTATCTGAAACTGCCGCGCATTTATTTGATCAATTCCTGGGCTTTTTTGGGATACAAATTTCGTCCCTCATGATCTTTGATCTGAATGTACTGCCCACTGGATTGGGGCTATTGGTCTTCTTTTTGGTAACCGATTTTGTCCAATGGAATACCCATAGATTGTTGCATCGCGTGCCTTGGCTCTGGCAATTTCACCAAGTCCATCACAGCGTAAAACAAATGGGTTTTGCGGCTCATTTGCGCTATCACTGGATGGAGCCAGTGGTTTATAAATCCATGCTGTATGTTCCCATTGCACTGATCGGTGGCTTTAACGCGCAAGACGTGGCCCTAGTCCATTTTTTTGCAATCGCCATTGGTCATATGAATCATGCCAACATTGGCTGGGATTACGGTCCTTTAAAATACGTTCTGAATAACCCAAAAATGCACATTTGGCATCACGCAAAGGATTTGCCTAAAACAGCCAAATACGGCATTAATTTTGGGATTTCACTGAGCCTTTGGGATTATCTTTTTGGCACTGCACATACCCCGTATGACGGACGAGATCTCGAATTAGGTTTCCCTGGGGACGATAATTTCCCCAAGACCTTCATGGCTCAAGAAATGCACCCATGGCAAAAAAACTCCTGACATTACTTCAAGTTTACGGCATTGTTCTCTTGGCTGCTATGGGTCACGCTCAAGAAATGGATCACTCACTTTGGGACGGATTATTGCAGCGGCATGTCAGTCAAACAGGCCGAGTGGATTATGTAGGATTCAAAACCGATTCAATCGAATTATTGCAATACTTGGACACCTTAACTGCGCATTTAGAACAGGTCAATGCTTGGGATAAGCCTCAACAGTTGGCCTTTTGGATCAATGCATACAATGCATGTACTGTAAACCTAATCTGTTCCAATTGGCCCGTTGAAAGCATCAAAGATCTCTCTCGACCATGGAAACAAATTGTGCTCAAATCAAAGAATTCGGCCTTAAGCCTGGACGCCATAGAACATGAAATACTGCGTCAACTCGAGGAACCGAGAATTCATTTTGCCATCAATTGTGCCTCTCAATCTTGCCCAAAACTCGCCAATCGGGCGTATGACGGCCAACATTTAGAGGAACAACTCAAACAAGCGACCATTGATTTTTTAAGGGATGCCTCAAAAAATAATTTTACCCCCGAGCGATTGTATCTGTCGAGAATTTTTTTGTGGTTCAAGGGCGATTTTGGCCGTACCAAAGAGTTAATTGATTTAATCAATCAACATACTGGAAAAAGCTTTTCAGAAAAAATAGCCATCAGTTATTTACCCTATGACTGGTCTATAAACCAATAGTCGGGAGCATGGACACCAGTGCTGAATCTAAAATAAAACTCTCGGTGGTCATTCCCACCTTGAATGAGGCCTCAAACATCACAAAAACTCTCGATCAATTATGGAATCAGGCCGAGGATCCAGAGGCTCTGGAATTTATCGTGGTGGATGGTCAAAGCATGGATGACACCCAGGCCATAGTTACCTCCTATAAAAATGACCACCCAAGCAGGAACGTACGCTTATTGAGCAATCCCGCTGGGAGAGCGAAACAAATGAATTATGGCGGCCAGCAATCACAAGGTGCCACACTTTATTTCATCCACGCCGATACCCTAGCTTGTCAGGCCTTTGATCAACATATATTAACACGACTTAATGCCCACAGTCAGGCGGGGTGTTTTCGAATGCGATTCGATCAAAACCATTGGTGGCTCAATCTAGCCGCCTGGGGAACGAGATTTAATTTTAAAGTTTGT
>WTIY01000160.1 GCA_011525065.1 Flavobacteriales bacterium | reverse complement strand
AAGGTAGGTTGGTCATCAATAATTGGGGCTACTTTTTCTTTAAACAGGTTATGTGACATAATCGGTCCTGACTGAGCGCCTGAGAACCAATCGGAATAATTGTGTTCGATAAATTTGCAGAATTGGGTATTGGCCTCTTGTTTTTGGCTTTCGAGTATTTCCATCATACCAGAATTGTCTATCTCGTCGAGTTCCATCTCCCAGTAGACGAGCTTTTGGTAGAGTTCACTCCACTGGTCGGCCTTGTTTATTGTGGATAAATCCATCGCAATCTTGCGAAATTCTTGTTGATAGCTTTGATTGGTTTTTTGAGAGATCAGTCGGTGATGATCCAAATTCTTTTTTAAACTTAGGAGCAATTGGTTGGGATTGACGGGTTTAATCAAATAATCTGCAATTTTGGAACCAATGGCCTCTTCCATTAGGTGCTCCTCCTCACTCTTTGTGATCATGACAATCGGCAGACTGTCTTGGCGTTCTTTGATTTCTTGTAAGGTCTCTAGTCCAGAGAGACCGGGCATATTTTCATCTAAAAATACAATGTCAAAAGCAGTTTTTTCAATTTCTTGCAGCGCCTCTGTGCCACTGCAGACCGGGGTCACGGAGTAATTTCTTTGTTCGAGGAACAAAATATGAGGTTTTAACAAATCAATTTCGTCATCCACCCAAAGGACTTTAATCTCATTCATATATGTATATTTGTCTTGCGCTGTTCTACTATTAATAACCCTTCAGGAAGGATTTTAGTATGTTAAAAGTACGCTTAAAGGTCCTAATTAATCGTTAAAAATTGACTAATTCTCACAAGTTAAAAATTATCAATGATCCAATTTATGGATTCATTCCCATTCACAACGATTTAATCTTTCAAATCATTGAACATCCCTATGTTCAGCGACTGCGTTATATTTCTCAAATGGGATTGAGCTATTTGGTGTATCCTGGGGCCCATCATACCAGATTCCATCACGCTCTTGGCGCCATGTATCTCATGCACCGCGCCGTTGCTGTTTTGAGACAAAAGCGGGTAGAGATTTCAAATCAAGAGGAAGAGGCTCTTTATCTGGCTATATTGTTACACGACATAGGGCATGGTCCTTTCTCTCACGGATTAGAGGGCTTAATTGTTCAAAATACCGACCATGAAGAACTTACGGTTGCCATCATGAGGCGCCTAAATCGCGAGTTTGATGGGGCTTTGGATATGGCTTTAGAAATATTTACAGGAACCTACCCAAGAAAATTTTTAAAACAACTGGTCTCAGGTCAATTGGACATGGATCGATTGGATTTTTTACGAAGGGACAGTTTTTATACGGGTGTGGCAGAGGGCTCTGTGAGTGCTCAAAGGCTTATTGCCATGCTTCATGTGGTTGAGGATCGCTTAGTGGTCGAGCAAAAGGGAATTCATTCTGTAGAGAATTTTTTAGTGGCTCGAAGATTGATGTACTGGCAAGTCTATTTGCACAAGGCCTCACTCTGTGCCGAGCAAATATTGATGAACCTCATAAGACGTGCTAGAGCGCTGAATTCAACTGGCATTGACTTAGGCCTGAGTGGGCCTTTGATGTATTTTTTGAGTCGCGATGAGTCCTTAGGCCTTAATGACTCAGGCCTGGATGAGTTTTTAAAACTGGACGATATTGACGTGATCAGTGCCTTGAAACGTTGGATGAACCATCAAGACTTCGTTCTAAGCGAGCTCTCAAAGATCATTATGAAGCGCAAACTCTTAAAAATAGACATTAAAGAGCAAGCCTTTTCATCAAAAGAAATTGAAGAAAAACGCATAAAATTTGCCAACAAACACAACCTTTCCCTAGATGAAGCATCTTATTTTGTGTTCACAGGAAGCATTTCAAACCTGGCCTATAACCAATCAAAAGAGAACATACAGCTTTTGAAAAAAGATGGAAGTTTAATCGATGTGGCCCAGGCCAGTGATCAATTGCACATTAAAGCCCTATCGGAGCAGGTTGTGAAGTATTTTCTGTGTCAACCAAAATCTATGGATTAGAAACGCTTTGTTTATATTTGCACATTGATACCATTTTAATGGAATTTACAGCCAATCAAATCGCAGAAATTCTCAACGGCACAGTCGATGGAGATGGATCTGTAGCCGTATCCAAACTCTCCAAGATAGAGGAGGGAACACCCGGCAGTCTAACGTTTTTGGCAAATCCCAAATACACGAACTTTATTTATGATACCCAGGCGTCTCTTGTCATCGTAGGACAAGACTTTAAGCCGGAACACGAAATCAGTGCTACTTTGATCCGCGTGGAAGATGCTTACAGCGCATTCTCTACCCTATTGTCCTACTACAATCAGGTCAAAATGAATAAACAAGGCATCGAACAGCCCGTGTTTATTTCAGAAAAGGCACAACACGGTGAGGGATGTTATATTGGTGCGTTCGCCTACATTGGAGACCATGCCATAATGGGTGATCACGTTAAAATCTATCCCAATGTCTACATTGGCGACAATGTGAAAATTGGCAATAATGTGGTGATTTTTTCTGGAGCTAAAATTTATTCAGAGACTGAGATTGGCGATCATACAGTGATCCACAGTGGCGCTATAATCGGTGCGGATGGTTTTGGTTTTTCACCAAATGAACACGGAACTTATGACAAAGTACCACAAATCGGTAATGTCATTATTGAGGCCAACGTAGATGTAGGGGCTGGGACGACTATTGATCGTGCGACCTTGGGCTCAACAATCATCAGAAGCGGAGTTAAGTTAGACAATCAGATACAAATCGCACACAATGTCGAAATTGGTCAGAATACCGTGATTGCAGCGCAAACGGGAATCGCCGGTTCGACCAAAATTGGCGAGAATTGTATGATTGGGGGTCAAGTCGGTATTGTTGGACACATCACCATCGGGGATAACGTTAAAATTCAAGCCCAAAGCGGTATCGGACGTTCCATAAAAGACAATGAAGTCTTGCAGGGATCTCCCGCATTTAATTATGGGGAATACAGCAAGAGTTATGTACACTTCAAAAATTTACCCAAAATCGTTCGGGCGTTTGACGCTCTAGAAAAACAAGTCAATAATGACAAATAGTAACGGCAAACAAACCACTATAGCTTCTGAGGTTTCGCTCAAAGGCGTTGGATTACACACCGGAAAAAACGTCACCCTAACCCTTAAACCTGCCCCAGAGAATTACGGCTATAAGTTCATTCGTGTCGATTTGAAAGACACGCCCATCATTCAAGCTGACGCCAATTACGTGGTCAATACGCAACGTGGAACTAACTTGGAAAAGGATGGGGTTAAAATCCAGACCTCTGAGCATGTTCTGGCCGCTTTGGTAGGCATGGAGGTGGATAACTGCATTTTAGAGTTGGACGCGCCAGAGCCACCCATCATGGATGGTTCTTCAAAATTTTTCGTTGAGGCCATTGAGAAGGCTGGCATCGTTGTTCAAGAGGCAGATCGTGAGGAATTTGTTGTGGATGAGGTGATTAGCTTTGTTGATGAAGAAACTGGAAGTGAAATTACCATCATTCCCGCTAAAGAATATCAGGTTACCACCATGGTTGATTTCGGGACTAAAATCCTGGGCACCCAAAACGCTACACTGAACACTTTGAGTGATTTTAAGAAGGAAATTTCAAATTCGAGAACATTTAGTTTTCTCCACGAAATAGAAATGCTTTTGGAGCATGGCTTAATCAAAGGAGGTGATCTGAATAATGCCATTGTTTACGTGGATAAAGAGTTGTCTGAAGCCACCATGGATAAATTGAGAAAAGCCTTTAAAAAGGACAAAATTTCTGTTAAACCAAATGGAATTTTGGACAATTTAACCTTGCACCATCCAAATGAAGCCGCACGACATAAATTGCTGGATGTTATTGGTGATTTGGCTTTGATCGGTACCAGAATAAGAGGCAAGGTTATTGCCAATAAACCTGGGCATTATGTCAACACTCAATTTGCTAAGAAACTCAGTAAGATCATCAAAGATCGCAAGCGAAATGCAATTCCAAAATTTGACCTCCACAAGACCCCGGTAAAAGATGTGAATCAAATAATGGCCATGCTGCCTCATCGACCGCCGTTTTTGTTGGTTGATAAGATCTTGGAACTTTCGTCAGACCGGGTAGTGGGGTTAAAAAACGTCACCATGAACGAGCCCTTTTTTGAGGGGCATTTTCCTGGAGCACCTGTGATGCCAGGGGTTTTAATTGTTGAGGCCATGGCGCAGACAGGTGGTATTTTAGCACTGAGTACCGTACCAGATCCAGAAAACTACCTGACTTTTTTCATGAAGATCGACAATGTTAAATTTAAACATCAAGTCCATCCGGGAGATACTCTAGTATTTACATTAGATTTAATTACCCCGATTCGTCGTGGTATTGTGCACATGGCGGGAAAGGCCTATGCCAATGATAAACTAGTGACAGAGTCTGAACTTATGGCCCAAATCGTAAAAACCAAATAAATCCATGAATCAACCACTTGCATACGTTCATCCTGGAGCCAAAATCGCCAAAAATGTGGTCATCGAACCATTTACGACCATTGATAATAACGTAGTCATCGGGGAGGGCACATGGATTGGTTCCAATGTCACCATCATGGAGGGGGCTAGAATTGGAAAAAATTGCAACATTTTTCCTGGTTCTGTGATTTCAGCGATTCCTCAAGATTTAAAATTTAAGGGAGAAGAGACTACTGCTGAAATAGGCAACAATACGACCATCAGGGAATACGTGACCATCAACCGAGGGACCGTTGATCGTGGTAAAACTGTGGTTGGCGATAATTGTTTGATTATGGCTTATTGCCACATTGCCCACGATTGTGTGGTTGGGAATAATTGTATTTTTTCTAACAGCAGTACACTGGCCGGACATATAAGTGTAGGGGATTACGTAGTATTGGCCGGAATGACCGCTGTTCATCAATTCTGTATGATTGGTAATCACGCCTTTGTCACAGGGGGTTCCCTGGTGCGAAAGGATGTTCCGCCTTACGTCAAAGCAGCGAGAGAGCCGCTTTCCTATGTTGGAATCAACTCAGTCGGACTCAGAAGACGCTGTC
>WTIY01000118.1 GCA_011525065.1 Flavobacteriales bacterium | reverse complement strand
CGTCAAATTCCAGGTGTCTGAAATTTGCTGTGTTTCCTTGCCCCAACTCATGGTTTAGGTTATTTACAAAGGCATTGAAACACAAACGCCCCCGTCATTTGTATGGAGGCGATTGAGCGGGGTTCTGAACTCCCTTAATTTTCTACTTGGAACAAGATGGGTAAAGCGTACAGAACACCAACCGGTTGTCCACGCTGTTTTCCCGGGGTCATTTTAGGTAAGGCCTTTACCACGTCAATGGCCTCTTGTTCTAATCTCGGGTGAGGTGCACGAGCACGCACGTCAACAACATTTCCTGTACGGTCAATTTTAAATTGAACAGAAATTCTTTGACGACCTTCTAAACCAAGATCATTGGCCAAATCAGTGTCAAATTTGCGCTGAACAAATTTCATCACTTTTTCGGACATGCATTGTTTTTTCTTTTCGTTGTTTCCGGCCGATTCGCATCCAGGATAAACCGGTACGTTTTCAATTACAGCAAAAGGCACATCGTCAATTTCTTCTTCGACTTCCTCGATTTCCTCAATTTCTATAACCTCTTCAGCATCGGTTTCTGTCGATTCAATAATCGTTTCTTCAACCTCTTCATCATCTTCAACCACTTCAATAACCTCTGGGGCTGGCGGTGGCGGTGGCGGTGGCGGTGGCGGGGTCAAGATCTGTGTTACGGGCACATCCTCTAAAAGATCATCGCCTACATCGAGCATGTCACGACCTAAATTATCGCGATCATAAGTTTTCCACTCCACAGCTTGCCAAGCCACGAAAAGCATAAAGACTAAACCCGAGAGCAAATAAATGCTGCTCCACTGGTTCAGGTCGGCTTTTGGATTTTTTTTCGGTTCCATACTGAATTGATTATAGCGTTGCTAAAATAGATAAAAAAAATGGGGTTTAAAAAACCAAAATGGCCCTTTTTAAGGGTAAACTTTGGACTTTAACTGATGGGCGAGAAAACCGATTAAAATCCCCGTCGCATTAGCCAACACATCCATTAAATCTCCTTTACGAGAAACATACCAATAATGTTGAATGGATTCAATAATTATGCCGTAAATCAACAGTGCGAAAACGAGTTGTAGGGTCCACTTTACTCGCGGGCCTTTGGATTCTAAGGCCCATGCCCACAAGAGATACAAAATCGAAAAAACGACAAAATGAGCCCACTTATCCAAAAATGGCAGGTCGACATCAGGCAATTCGGGGTTTGGCCACAGCATGGCTAAGGTGGCAATAATTTGGCCCAGCAATGCCAAGCCTAAGGCTATTTTATCCCCCAATAAGCGCTGCATAGTCTGCATCGGACAAAAGATCATCCAGTTCAGCTGGATCACTCATCTTGATTTTGATCATCCAACCTGCTCCGTAAGGATCCGAATTCACTGCTTCAGGCTCAGATTCCAGGGCCTCGTTAAATTCAATTATTTCTCCCGAGACCGGAAGAAACAAATCAGAAACAGTCTTAACGGCCTCTACCGTGCCGAATACCTCTTCCATGGCTAAAGTCTCATCGAGGGTTTCCACTTCGACATAAACGATGTCCCCCAATTCGCCTTGTGCAAAATCCGTAATGCCAACCGTGGCTACATCACCATCGACGGCCACCCATTCATGATCTTTGGTGTACTTCAAATTTGTTGGTATGTTCATAGCTTTATTGTTATGTAATTAATGTTTGTTACGCCTTAATTCCCAAAGTTATAACGCAGGGTAAATCCACTGCGAATTGTGGTCTGCGGAAAGGCCGTACTGATGGCGTATTCCGAAAAAGTGTGATCATAAAAGAACAGTGCTGTCAAGTTTTTGGTCAAAGCGTAATCGCTCGAAAATTGAAGCCCATAAATTGTTTGACCTGCGGTGGTTTGGTTGTTGTCTACATCCAAATAACGAATGATGGTTTTATTGTCCCGAACAGAGAAGTCCAATTTAAAATTCAAATCGCTTTTCATCACACTGCGCTTACCCCCAAAATTAGTGCCTATGCGCAGATCCTTGATGCGATAACCCAATCCTAAAATAAGCTCCTCGCCCTGTATTTCAGTCATTAAATTATTGGCAAAACTCAGAGACAAGGCACGATCTTTTCGAATCTCCGCGAGAATCTTAACTGAATTCATCATCTCAAAATCTACTTTAATGAGTGGTGAAAATTGCTCTGTAAGATTTACGTTATTAAGAATGATCTCACTTTTGAAATTGCCAGACTGATCGAGCTCTGTAGGATCAAATCGATTGTAATCTAAATTCGTTTGGAACTGGTTTAAGGTGTACGCTGCTCTATAGCCGTGTTGGATCGAGAAGCGCTTAAAACGCTTTTTAAACCATTTCATCTTCATGAATCCAGTATACTTCAAATCCCAATTCGGCAGTGGCACGTCTCTAAAAATTCCCGAACGCTCCTTAGAGGCATCACTGCCTCTATAGGCCGCCACAAAGGCAGGCAATAAAACTTGTTGGCTGTTCTTGCCGAAACCTTCAGGATACCCCTCCTCATCAACGGGATAAGTGGTGCCGCCATAGAATCGTTCTGCCAAACGCTGTGCAATGGTTAAACGATTGCTTTTGAAGGCATCAAAAGCCGCAGATCCAAATTCATCACTGTTGCCAAATGCCGTGTTTATAAGGACAGTCGATATGTTGAAATTACCAAAAGTATTTGGGGTTAAAGAGCGGTAGAGCCCGTCCTCGACGATGTAATTCTCTGAGAAATTCTCTGAGTACAATCGAGAGGCGTTAAAATCAATTTTAAGATCGTCTAAAAGCTCTGTATTGACTTGCATGTCAAGTTGTCGACTCTCAACCTCAGTATACTGCTGGTTGAACTCGGGGAATATAGTCAACCAACCCTTTCGCGCCGCCAGATCGCGGACCTCTGCTTGTGAACCAAACACAAATCCAGTACTCGGTCTGAGTGAGCCCCCGAAACCAACTGAGGGCAAATATCCTGGCAAGAAAATTCCATTGTTTTCCAAGTAATTAATTTGGGCCTTTTTTACCGAAGTGGCCAATCCAATGAGTGAGTTAATCACTTTTTGACCTGGCGATAATTTTTTTGCGGGACGCGCATTGCTGTTACTGCCATTGCGTAAGGCCATGATTTGATCTCTTTTGTTCATGCTTTCGCGCTCTTGACCTTTACCTGCTGCACCCCCTAAAAGCGAATTGCTTCCTTCCCCCGAACGACCGTCACCTTCATCCGACGACCCGGTTAATTTTTTGATGCCCAAGTATCGATAAAGACTGGTCAGGTCCAGGTTGGAGTTGATTCTATGTGTGCTTGCATTTTGAACAGAGTTCCCCAAATCATAAAATACAGAAGGCCCATTTTCAGAGGGGACTTCAACGTTACTAAACAGGTCACTACCATCTTGCCACTGGTAATCCCCTTGATATGAGTAGGTGGCTCTAATCCATTTCAGGAACGGAAATTTAGCGGTAGGTAAATCGTAATTTACCTGTAAGGATTGAACGTGCTGATTAGGATCTCCAATTTCAAAGAATCCATCCCAAATTTGAATGCTGTTATCCACCAGGCCGTTGTCGATGTAGTTGTTAACGATTCGGTTGTTTGCCGCATTGAAATTGAATCGCAAGGAATTGGTCAAATTATAATTCACCGTATACTGCCAATCAAACATAAAATTGCGCTGATAGAGTGTGGGCAGTCCTATTTGACCAGGAAGCAAATTGAGTTCACGGAATTTCTGTTGGTTAAAATTCCTGATAATGTTACTGCTGACTGACACATTACTCGGCAGGGGATTGAAGTTAAAGTCTTTCAAGAACTGCCAGTATTTTCCCATAAACAGACTGTCGTTCTTCTTGAAGGGTTCAATGGGTTTGTTGTTGAAGCTGTAGTCGTATGTCCCCCCAAGTCGTACACTTTGGTCCATGGCTGACTCGATCTCAAAATCGTGGTGCTCCTCTTCATTGTAAGAATAAGAAAAGGTGAAATTCTCAATGTCGTAGGGCATTGGTGTTGCCTCGCTTTCCTGATTGCGATTTTTACGCACACCGATAAAGTTGATGCTTTGTCGCTTGGTATAATTAATGGATTGTTCTTCGATCGCATCGCGTGTAGCCGCATCTGGCGCATTATCCAAGCGTTCTTGCAAAATGATGTCGTCAAACTCCGGATCGTATTTCGGGGTAATCAATTCTTCTTGTATCCCGTAATTGAACGGCAGTTGGATGCCCCATTTTTTAGGAAGAAGTTGACCCAAATTCACATTGGTGACAATATCGTATTGTTGAAGATCTTCCAGACTTCGCTGGTTTGGTCCCTGTTCGATTGAACCAAAACCAATGGTACTTGTTCTTCCGGTGGCACTGATGTCCGCAAAATCCGCAATGTTGGCATCCATGTTGGCTACAGCTGCCCACCCCCCTTTGTTTTCGAGTTCACTCATGCGCAATTCATTAAACCACACTTCACCACAGACGTTAGCGTTGTTTTTATTGCGCAAACCGACCATGATCACGCGAACATTACCAAAACTTGGGTTCCCTTTGATTCCGATACGCAAGGGGTTTGAAGATCCGATAAAACCTGGATCCAGTTCTTCTTGGCTGTAATAAACCACCTGTGTTGGATCGGCTGTGCCTTCATCCAAGACTTTAGTCTTGATGGCTTGTAACAAAGCAAGTGGCATATTTAATCGATTCTCCTCGGGCCAAACAATTGAAGCGTCAGCATCGGTGGGCTGTTCGAGATAAGGCGACACATTAAGCGGCATTTCGATTTCGTAAAAACTCGTGTTCAAATCGTTTCCTAAGCGAATGAACGCCGCTAAGTCACCATCGGCCAATAAAGTGGCGGGAGTCGGTAATGATTCAGCGTGAATGAACATTTCCAAGTTTTTGTATTGACGCATGTCAACATTGAAATTCTTGTAAACCGCTCGACCGTCTTCCGGTTCCAAATCGCAGACACGCAAAGCAAGCGATTGCTCGTCTTGACGAATGATGTTGTTGTTATTGTTGAGTTCCTCACGATAAACCCCTGGCGGAATCACATAATTGCTGTTTTGGATGACGCCCACAGCTTCATTTTCAAAGGTGGTATTGTCCAATTCATTTGGGCTATTGTCCGAATCAAGGGATTCTGTAT
>WTIY01000039.1 GCA_011525065.1 Flavobacteriales bacterium | reverse complement strand
GTCGTTTGGGTGTAGGCGCAGTCGATGCCCTGCTTAATAATGAGCGCGGAGTCATGATCGGTGTGGCCAACAATAAGATCGTTAGCGTCCCGTTTGAAGACGCCATCAAAGGAGATAATGAAATTGATTTAAATTTAATAAGGGTAGCAGACATTACGTCTGTATAACAACAACACATGAATATGACAAAAATTGGTATTAACGGTTTTGGCCGAATAGGTAGAATCGCTTTTAGAATTGCGGCAGCAAATGAAAATGTAGAAATCGTTGGGATAAACGATTTATTGGATGTTACGCACTTGGCTTATTTGCTAAAATACGACTCAGTTCACGGTAAGTTTGACGGAACGGTCGAGGTCTCTGATGGGAATTTAGTGGTCAATGGTAAGACCATCCGCATCACGGCAGAGCGCAATCCAGAGGATTTGAAATGGGATGCCGTAGGTGCTGATATTGTCATGGATTGTACCGGTATCTTTACCACCTTAGATAAAGCCAGTGGACACCTTAAGGCAGGAGCGAGAAAAGTCGTTATTTCTGCCCCTTCAGCGGATGCCCCTATGTTTGTTATGGGCGTTAATCACCACGAGGTTAAAGCCGATCAAACCATTGTTTCTAATGCCTCTTGTACAACGAACTGTCTGGCTCCATTGGCCAAAGTGATCGATGATGAGTTTGGTCTTGTCGAAGGTTTGATGACTACGGTACATGCCGCGACTGCCACTCAGTTTACTGTAGACGGCCCGTCAAAGAAAGATTATCGTGGCGGTCGAAGTTCTTTGAACAACATTATCCCTGCGTCAACCGGAGCTGCTAAGGCAGTAACAAAGGTAATACCTGCCTTAGAAGGAAAATTAACTGGTATGGCGTTTCGCGTGCCCACAGCGGATGTCTCAGTGGTAGATCTTACAGTCCGTACAGAAAAACCGACAAGTTACGCTCATATTAAAGAGGCCTTTAAAAAGGCATCAGAGGGAGCATATTCCGGTGTCATAAGTTATACAGAAGATTCTGTGGTGTCTCAAGACTATGTCAGCGACCCGCACACCTGTAACTTCGATGCGGGTGCTGGAATGGCATTAAACGACAATTTCTTTAAGTTGATTGCGTGGTATGACAACGAGTACGGTTACTCTGCAAAACTGGTAGAATTGGCACAATACGTCTCAAAGCTCTAATAGGATGACGCTCATAGCAGACGGAGGTTCGACTAAATGCGATTGGATCTTGTTGGATTCAGCGGGTGAGGTTTTGGTAAAAACCAGGACTAAGGGCTTGAATCCTGCAGTAGTTCCTTATGAAGAGCTCGTTTCACGTATTTCTGAAAACACTGATTTGGCCGCCATTTTTGAGACCGTTGAAGTCTTGGATTTTTACGGTGCAGGGGCAGGAACCAAAACACCGAACGAAATCTTGACCAAAGCCTTGAAGGTGCTTTTCCCTCATGCAAGTGTTTCTGTGAACGAGGATTTACTCGCGGCAGTTTATGCAGCCACGACTGAGCCTGGCATTATTTGTATCCTAGGAACTGGGAGCAACAGCTGTTATTTTGATGGAGAAAAAATCCATGCGCATGTGCCTTCATTGGGTTATGTTTTGATGGATGAGGCCAGTGGAAATTACTTTGGTAAGCGATTGATTCGAGACTATTACTACGGCGTAATGCCAGAGCCACTTATGGAAGAGTTTGCCAGACGATTCAATCTTGAGGCTGACGAAATCAAACTCAATGTTTATCAAAAACCAAATCCCAATACGTATTTGGCGTCATTTGCTGAGTTTATCTTTACAGCACCGGAAGTTAACGGATATTTCTACCAACTCATTTCGGACGGTATGGATCGGTTCATCAAACGTCGCGTCCTGTGCTATGAGGAAGCTCAAAATGTGCCGATTCACTTTATTGGGTCCATTGCCCATTTTTCTGAGGAAATGATCAGAAATGCAATGAAACCCTACCGAATTAAGTTGGGTAAAATAATTCGTCGACCCATTGATGGACTCATTGATTATTATCGCGAACATCGATTAAACGTAAAAGCATGAGTGGAACACTCCCTAAAATAAACCCAACCCAAACCGCTGCCTGGTCGGCGTTGGAGGACTTGTTTGAGGCACAAAAAGATTGGTCAATGGCTGATCTTTTTTTGAATGACCCAGGTAGAGCCAAAAATTTCAGTACTGAGTTGGATGGCTTCTATTTGGATTACAGCAAGAATTTAATGAGCCCTGAAGTAAGGACCCAGCTTTTGGTCTTGGCCGATGAGGTTCAGCTTAAAAAAGCGATTGAAGCTCAATTTAGCGGGGCGCTGATCAATGAAACTGAAGGGCGTGCTGTGGGTCATGCCCAATTGCGCAATTTTGAACAGATGCCGGATGAGGTGGCGCAAACCTTAGCGCGCATCAAAAGTTTTGTCACACAGGTAGGCAATGGTGATTTTAAAGGCCATACCGGCCTGCCAATCACTCATGTGGTGAACGTAGGCATCGGGGGCAGTGATTTAGGCCCTGATATGGTCTGTGAGGCCCTAGCGCATTACCAAAACCATCTAGAGCTTCGTTTTGTGAGCAATGTGGATGGAGATCACCTCCACGAGCAACTCAAAGGCTTACCCGTGGAGCAAACCCTTTTTGTGATTGTATCCAAGACCTTTACCACTCAGGAAACCCTGACCAATGCTCAAACCATCAGAGGGTGGTTTTTGAGTCAGGCCCCTGAATCGGCGATCGCCAATCATTTTGCGGCCGTTTCGACCAATCTTGAGGCCGTAGGGGCATTCGGGATTGATTCTAACCTTGTATTTCCCATGTGGGATTGGGTCGGGGGTCGTTTTTCCCTTTGGAGTGCCGTAGGCCTGTCCATCGCACTGAGTGTCGGTTACGATCATTTTGAAGACCTGCTTCGTGGGGCGCATGCTATGGATCAGCACTTTACCGAGACAGATTTTGACCAAAATATGCCGGTACTCATGGCACTGGTTTCTGTTTGGTACAACAATTTTTACGGCGCGGAGTCGGAATGCATCGTGCCTTACAGTCAATACCTGAGTAAATTTGTGGCTTACCTCCAGCAAGGAATCATGGAGAGTAACGGCAAGTACGTGGATCGTAATGGAGACGTGGTGAACTACCAGACTGGAACTGTTGTTTGGGGAAGTACCGGAACCAATGCTCAGCATGCCTTTTTTCAGCTGATTCATCAAGGTACCAAGCTTATTCCTGCTGATTTTATTGCCTTTAAGGCCTGTCTTTACGGTGAGCAAGATCATCAAAACAAACTTCTGGCAAATTGCTTGGCCCAAACTCAGGCGCTGATGAGTGGTACTCGTGGACAGGATATCGAGAGTCCATATCGAGTGTTTACAGGCAATAAACCGACCAACACCTTACTGATCGATCGCCTTACGCCTAATCGTTTAGGTGGGCTTATTGCGCTTTACGAACACAAGTTATTTGTGCAAGGGGTGATTTGGAATATTTTCAGCTATGATCAATGGGGTGTGGAATTAGGTAAAAAACTGGCTGTTAATGTGTTAGGAAGTATTGAGTCAAGTGATGGTTTAGATGATTCGAACCAGGCGAATAACCCTGGATTTGACCCCTCAACCACTGAATTATTGCGTCGAATTAAGCGCTAGCGCAATACGTAAATCCTAGGAATTAATTCATAAATCAAGGTCGATCATATGGCCGAGGCACTGCAGTATAGGGTCTTGGACCGCCAAACGGGTTAGAAAATTATCGAAAGCTCCGGGTGGCCATATATCGAGTTTTCAGGAGTCCCTTATCAGAATTAAGGGAAATCACCCCTCTACGCTCTGCCAAAGCGGATCATCCGGCAGGGGTGCAGTAAAACGCATGAGCTCTTTTTTCACAGGATGCAGCAGTTCTAAGTGGCGCGCATGAAGGTGAATGCTGCCGTCAGGGTTTGAGCGCTTCGCGCCGTATTTTAAATCCCCTTTAATCGGACAATCTATTGCAGCAAGCTGAGCGCGTATCTGATGATGACGGCCTGTTTCGAGGTCAATCTCGAGAAGGGTATAGCGATCACTCTGTGCTATCGTTTTGTAATTCAGTAATGCATGCTTAGCCTCGGGTACGGGCTTTAAGTGGGCGTAAGATTTATTCTGTTTAGGATTGCGCAACAGATAATGCTCCAGAGTTCCTCGATCCGGGCTTACCGGTGATTTGACCATGGCCCAATAAGTTTTTTTGGTTTCCCGCTCGGCAAACATCTTATTAAGACGCGCAAGGGCTTTGGAAGTGCGTGCAAATACGACTAATCCAGAGGTCGGGCGATCCAATCGATGGACTACGCCTAAAAAGACGGCTCCTGGCTTGTTGTATTTTTTCGCGATGTACTGTTTGACCACCTCTGATAGGGGAGTATCCCCTGTTTTATCGCCTTGTACGATATCTCCTGGACGCTTGTTGACCACAATCAGGTGATTATCCTCGTAGATGACTTGAAGATTTTCGGGGGTGGAATGCTGCGTATGGCCCATGACTTTTAAACGGTTTGAGTCCTGGGTCTAATACTGCTCGCTATCGTTTGGGAAGTCCTTGGATTTTACATCACTTACATACTGCCCAAAGGCATTACTCATGTCTTTATAAAGGTCCAAATAACGACGTAAAAAGCGTGGCGAAAACTCGTGAGTCATGCCCAGCATATCGTGGGTGACCAAAACTTGGCCATCGACACCACCACCAGCACCAATGCCGATCACCGGTACGCTAACACTTTGAGCGACTTCAGTGGCCAGAGCGGCTGGAACCTTTTCTAGTACAATGGCAAAACAGCCCATTTTTTCGAGCATTGAGGCATCGTCGCGCAGCTTTTGTGCTTCGGCCTCTTCACGAGCACGTACCGTATAGGTTCCGAACTTATAGATGGATTGGGGGGTGAGACCCAAATGTCCCATTACGGGAATTCCGGCGTTGAGTATTTTTTTAATGGAGTCCTTAATTTCCTTCCCGCCTTCGAGTTTCACCGCATGGGCGCCACTTTCTTTCATGATTCGAATGGCAGAGCGCAAGGCTTCTTTCGAGTCACTTTGGTAGCTGCCAAAAGGCAAATCGACCACCACTAAAGCCCTGTCTCTTATACACATCTCCGA
>WTIY01000151.1 GCA_011525065.1 Flavobacteriales bacterium | reverse complement strand
GCGTATTGGGCCTTCAAATTCATCGCCAAACTGGGTCTGACTGTAAAGGTGCCATCCGGCTTCGATTTCGGCACTCATGATCAGCTCGTGCCCCTGATAAGTGGGCACCACGGATACCGACCACTGCACCGGATTGATGAACTCCTGGGCCAAGGCCGAAAAACTGTTGGCCAAAACGCCGATCATGATCAAAAATCTAAATTTCATTCGGGTTGATTTTGTCGTTGGTTGTGTTGTCTAAATGTTGTGTTTTCTTAATTATCACAATCCCTAAGGGACCGTTATGAATCCTGAGAACTGACGCGAATTCGGGTGATGTTTTTACAATTCTCTGGGACTCTGAAGCGCTCGTCTGCACGCAAACCGACCACCCAGATAATGCGATCACCGCACGCCAAAAGCCAGGTCTTTTTTTTGCGCACTAAAGATAATCGTTCATCCTTAAAAAACTTACTTATTTTCTTTTTTCCTGGCCCACCAAATGGGTAAAAGACATCGCCTTTTTTCCACCGCCTGAGTTTGAGCGGAAACTCAAGCATTTGAGTTGGGACATAAATCGTATCTGCACCGGCCTTAGTCAGTCGATTAACTGAGGTGAATTCGAATCTTGGGAGCTCGATTTTATCTGCGGCATCCTTTGAGACCGCCACCGATGGCACCGGGGTTTCATCCGGTGATGGAATCAACCAAGATTCAGTTTGCTCGCTCTTTGGTAAGGCCTCCAGCGGATTGATTAAAATCACTCCTCGGTCCTTTAAAAGCACATGGGTCTCTGTATACCACTGGTGCCCGCTTTGACTGGAGATTAAAGCAGTGACATCCTGCCCCGCGTTGAGCCCAAATCGCAATAAAATTGCTGAAAGAAGGGATGTGTCATTGGGCCATTGACCCAAAAGATTCAAGTCCAAAACCAGGCCATCTTCGGTGGCCTCAATAACTTGGTCCATCACATGGTTTAAATAATCACCAACTAAAATCTCAGCTTGAGAAAGATGAGCCTGAGTCGTTTTCAAGGCCTTGTCCCAAGGGCGCTCAAGTCCCTTTAACCCAGGAACCACATGATGACGAATGTAATTTCGCTGATAGTGATCCTGTTGATTGCTTTGATCCTCACGCCACGTGTATCCTCGATCTTGAGCGTAGCGATAAATTTGCTCGCGCGTAAACGGCAACAGTGGTCGATGCAGCGTACCATTTTTGGGTTGAATACCGGTGAGTCCCTTTAGACCAGTCCCGCGAGAAAAATTCAAAAAAAAGGTCTCCAAATCGTCATCCATATGATGCCCAGTAAGCACTGCCTGCGCCTTGTGTGCTGCCCTGACCTCCTCAAAGAAGGCATAACGCATGTCTCTTGCCATCATTTGAACAGAATGCCCCGGACGGTCTTTTATCTCTGAAGGATCAGCTCGCTTGACGGCCACTGCACAGCCCAACTCCTGAGCCAAATCCCTGACAAAAGCCTCGTCTTGATCGCTTTGATCGCCCCGCAAACCGTAATTAAGATGGGCCAAAACCATGGACCCATGGTACTGATGCACTAAATGAGCAAGAACCACACTGTCTATACCGCCGCTGCATCCCACAACCAAGGTACGCTGGGGATCCCACGAAAAGAGATGGTCGCAATGCGCGGCAAAATCTTGATGCATCATTTTGATTTGAGTTGGGTTGATCTCAATGGGTTTAGCCCAGATCGGTTCGCTACTTTTGGCCCGTAAAAATACAGATTCTAGGCGAGAGTGGTTTTGCTTTTTGCCAGGACTTGACGTAAGGCTTCTGCCTTGAGCAAACACTCGCGATATTCATCCTTGGCATTGGCGCTGCTGGTTATGGCACCACCAACACTCAAACTTAAATATCTTGTAGACGAGTTGTACAACAAAGAGCGGATCACCACATTAAAATCAAAATCACCCTCAGGGGTAAGGTAACCAATGGCTCCGCTGTAAAGCCCTCTTTTATGACCTTCAAAATGCTCCATAAGCTGTAAGGCCCTTACTTTGGGTACACCAGTCATGCT
The DNA here is from genome assembly GCA_011525065.1 of Flavobacteriales bacterium. Lineage (GTDB taxonomy): Bacteria > Bacteroidota > Bacteroidia > Flavobacteriales > Flavobacteriaceae > BACL21. The sequence goes on along the minus strand of WTIY01000151.1, from coordinate 3,114 downwards.
GCCCATGGGAAAGGTCGCGCTTAAGGCGTCGATAGGACCTAAGCCGTCTTTGAGCTCTGCCATTACTGTGGTGACCATTTGATGAACGTGCTGATAACTCTCTAGTTTACAAAGCGTCTTTACTTGTACTGAATTTCTCGCAGCAACTTTTGATAAATCATTACGCACTAAATCAGTGATCATGATGTTTTCACGTCGCTCCTTAGGATCTTCTATAAATTCTGCCAGTGCCTTTTGATCGACATCCAGGTCTTGATGCCGTTTTAAGGTCCCTTTGATGGGCTGAGAAATCAACTGGCGACCTCTTTTAGTTAAATACCGTTCGGGCGAGGCGCATAAGGCAGAATGAGTGCCCAGGCTATAAAAGGCCGAAAACGGGGCTTTAGAGAACTGACTCAGACGCTGGAATAATTTAGCAGGATCCACAGACACATTAGGATGAAAGAACTCCTGACAAAAATTAGTTTCGTAAATGTCACCGAGTTGAATGTGTTTTTGAATCTCGGCAAATTTTTGGGCGTAAACCTCTTGGGTCCATCGTCCCTCCAAAACAATCCCCTGCTCAGAATCCTCGCAGCGCGTTTCAATTAAGGTGGATGACTCCGGGGCGGCTAAATACTCATTTAACTGAGCCGCATCCTGAGTCCACTCATGGGCGCGGGTAGGCAAATAAAAAGCCTCTAAGTGTTTCTTTTTGACGATGAAGAGTTTTTCTGGGACAAAAAAATGTAAATCTGGAAATTCAACCTCATCTGGATTCATGGAGGTCAATCCTTCATCTGCATTTTTCAGGTCATACCCCAAATGACCCAAACACCAATCGTTTTGGGCTGAGTACCAAGACTTCAATTGCTCCCAATCTCCGTCAGCGCAATGATTAATGGAAAACGTCGCTGCGGCGCCCAAACCCATAAGCGCTTCAAAGACCCCGAAGGGATCCTCGTGTTGATGGCTGTCCAAAAAGAGCCATGGAGCCCCATCACGTCTTTGGGACGAGCCCAATTGATACAATGCGCGCTTTAAGGCGTCTTGATCCTGAAATTCTAACGTAAAGCGATCGCGCTGGACCACAATTATATGTGCAATGGACGGTTTTCAGTCGCAGCCAATGCCGCCTCTTTTACTGCCTCAGCGTAGGTTGGGTGCGCATGACTCATCCGGGCTAAATCTTCGGCACTGGCACGGAATTCCATAGCAGTAACGGCCTCGGCGATTAAATCAGCTACCCTGGCACCCACCATATGAACCCCGAGTAATTCATCGGTTTGGGCATCGCTCAAGATTTTTACGAATCCATCCACATCGCCACTGGCGCGCGAACGGCCCAAGGCACGCATGGGAAATTGACCACTTTTGTAGGCCACGCCGGCTTCCTTTAATTGTTCCTCAGTTTTACCAACAGAGGCCACTTCAGGCCAGGTGTAAACCACGCCTGGTATTAGATTGTAGTTGATGTGCGGCTTTTGACCAGCGATGAGTTCAGCCACCATAACGCCCTCTTCCTCTGCCTTGTGTGCTAACATGGCTCCTCGAACCACATCCCCGATGGCGTAAATGTGTCCGATATTGGTTTGCAAATGATCGTTGACCTGAATCTGTCCCCGTTCATTCACCCCAACACCAGCTTTTACAAGACCTAAACCTTCAGTATACGGTTTACGCCCGACGCTAACTAAACAGTAATCACCCTCAAAACTGACTTCCTGCCCCTTCTTATCTAGAGCCGTTACCGTGACTTTGTTTTTTGTGGTCTTCACCCCCTGAACTTGATGGGAAAGATAAAATTTAACGCCTTGCTTTTTCAAGACCTTAGTCAATTCTTTACTCTGGGCACCATCCATGGTCGGAATGATGCGATCCATGTATTCAACCACAGAAACCTGGGCACCAAGTCTGCGGTAAACTTGCCCCAATTCTAAACCAATAACCCCACCCCCAATAATCACTAAATGCTCAGGAACCTCAGTCATAGACAGGGCTTCAGTGGAGGTAATGACTCGTTTTTTATCCAGCTTAATAAAGGGTAAGCTCGCCGGCTTACTCCCTGTGGCAATGATAAAATGCTTACCGCTAATGGTTTGCTCTTTTTTACCACTGATGGTCAACGTATGTGCGTCTTGAAATGACCCCAAACCGTGGAAGACCTCAATTTTATTTTTGTCCATGAGAAAATCGATGCCTTTGGTGGTTTGAGCGACCACACCACTTTTGCGCTCCATCATTTTGGCCAAATTCAATTTGACCTCGCCACTGATCTCGATGCCGTGCCCCTCAAGGTGCTTCTGGGTATCTTCAAAGTGATGTGAAGAATCCAAAAGGGCTTTACTTGGGATGCAACCCACGTTTAAACAAGTACCTCCTAAGGTGTCATATTTTTCTACTAAAGCCGTCTTCATCCCCAATTGAGCACAGCGGATGGCAGACACGTATCCTCCCGGACCAGAACCAATAACCACTACATCGTAATTACTCATGTCGAATTGTTTTATACATCAGGGGCAAAGTTACGACACTCAGCACCAAAAGCCAATCTGATGTTTATAAATTTTGTGTGGAACGGGCATGAACTTTTTCGTATCGCTAAATCCGGATACATCAGCACTAGGCATAAGGGTTAACGCACTTAACTAAGACGCTCAAGGCATCAATTTGGTGGTGTTTTGAACCTGATTGATCACAAAAGAACTCTCAGTACTGGATATAGATTTCAGGCTGGTCAGTTTATTGACCAAAAACGATCGAAAATGAGTCATGTCTTGAACCATGACTTTGAGCAGATAGTCGTAAGACCCCGAGACATGAAAACATTCCACCACCTCCGGGAGTCCCGTGACATCTGCCTCAAAAAGGGCTAAAGAGGCTTTAGCATGTTGAACCAGTTTAACGTGGCAAAAGACCATAAAATCTAAATCGATGCGTTTTGGGTCGATCAGAGCCACATATTGTCTAATCACCCCATTGCGTTCGAGTTTTTTTATGCGCTCGTGCACGGCTGTTACCGAAAGTCCAGTTTTTAAAGCCAATTGTTTGTGCGTTTGCTTACAATCGGATTGCAAGGCATCCATCAGTACCAGGTCAGCGGTGTCAAATTTCATGATGAAAAATATTCTACAG
>WTIY01000153.1 GCA_011525065.1 Flavobacteriales bacterium | reverse complement strand
ATGTCTCGATGTAGCGTCGCTGACCTTCCGCGTATATGGTGTCAAAGGCCAATGAAGATTTTCCGCTGCCAGAAAGTCCAGTGACCACCACTAAGGATTCACGAGGGATTTGTACGTCGATGTCGCGTAAATTATGCGCTCTCGCTCCATAGACTTCGATAAATTCCCCTTGATTTTTCATAAGGGGCAAAGGTACTTAATTACGCGCAAAAAAATAGCCGACAATCTAGAGGAATTCTTGGCGTCTAGGCCTTTTTGGAATTGGCTTCTTGATACAAGAAAGGGTAGAGTCCAAGCGCGACATAGACCAAGACGCTCAACGTAATGGAAATGCCAAAAACTAAGAAACTCAGAGAAAGCTGGAACAATAAAGCGATCATGGGGACCAAAACACCAAAAGCCATCAAGGTGGCAAAAATGGCGTACAGGTAATTCATCAGTGGGGGCAGGTTGGCTTGAGTTTGGTCGCGATACAATAAGAGTTTTGGCATTATGTCCTGATGCATGTATTCGCCTAGTTTGGCTAAAAAGACATCGTTAAACGAGGAATCTTGGAAGGTTTCGTTACTGATGGACAAGGCCAGGTTCATAATTTTTTCTTGATGCCGTTCGAATACCGCATTATAATCCAAAGCACCTTTAAATTCTCCGTATTTATAACCGAAATAATACCAGAGCCCGGATCCACATTTATGGGTGAGCCACTTTTGAACAATCCCTTTATCGTAAATTTCAGGATACTGAACAGCATCGATACTCACGGGCTCCAACGGATGAATCATGAGCAGCGATTTCAATTCCAAATAAAGGTTTTCAGTATCGTTGTATTGATGGTGCTCTTCCATAAATTCAATGGCCAGTTTGGACTTACCGGTGTAAAACTCTTTGACTTGGAAAAAGGTCAAGCCTTCATACTCTTGTTCAAGGTACTCCTTGAGTCCAGGCATCCACATTTTGGATCGGATGAGCAAGGCTATGATTTCCCTGAAATAATGCATCTTTTGGGTAAATACACTGAGCGTTTCTATGGCCTGAAGCCTGCTGTTTTTTTGAAAGACAGCAGCGATGGCTAAATAAACCATCAAAAGGGCAGACAAACCGGCACTGATGCCAATAAGCAGGGGGGCATGACGATTAAAGGTCAGCGCGATGGCGGGGTCGATGTCCAACAGATGTTGAGTGACCAGGAATAAGGTAATGGCCACCATTCCACTGATGGCAAGCGGTAGGCTGTTTAAAGTGCGTGAAATAGAAATTCTCTTGGCCATAGGGTCGAGTCCCACTTAGTCTAACAAACAAAGATAAGCCTTTTTCAAGAGTCGTGTAGTATTTTACCTACAAATAAGCCCTTCAAGGATCAGAACCCCACTGCGGTATCATCGCCCCGTGGATCAGCACCTGCCTCGAGAATTCCATCTGAATGACGCATAATTGCATCGACCTTTCCGATGACACGACCCTCGCCTTGATAAATGCCATGGCCTTGATTCTTGAGCGAATTCATCAAGGCTTCTGAGAAGCCCTCTTGTTCGAATTGAATCAAATCGGGGAGCCACTGATGGTGAAATCTCGGTTGATTGACGGCTTGTTGCATGGTCATTTTAAAATGATGGGTGTTCAAAATGACCTGAAGGACTGACGTGATGATGGTAGACCCCCCGGGGGTACCGAGAACTTGCCACAATTCGCCATTGCGTTCAACAATGGTCGGTGTCATGGAACTCAGCATGCGTTTTTTTGGCGCTATAGCATTGGCCTGGCCTCCGATAAGTCCAAACATATTGGGAGATCCCGGTTTAGCACTGAAATCATCCATTTCGTTGTTGTAAAAAAAGCCCAATTCTGGATCGAAGAGTTTTGATCCGTAAGCCCCATTGATGGTTGTGGTTACTGAAACGGCATTACCCATGGGATCTACTATGGAATAATGCGTGGTTTCGTCGCTTTCAATAAAATTGATTTCTCCGTACCCCATGTTTGCAGATTCAGTGGCTTTTGTTGGAGAAAATGTGCTCATTCGATGCCTTAAATAGGCTGAATCCAGCAACTGAGCCGTGGGAATCGCGACAAAATCAGGGTCGCCAAGATAATGACTGCGATCTGCATAGGCCCTGCGCTCTGCCTCGGTCAAATGTTGCACATAGGCTGCGGTGTTGTGTCCCAATGATTCTAAATCATAGGGCGCTATCATGCCCATGATTTGACCCAAGCAAAGGCCGCCGCTGGAAGGGGGTCCCATAGAAATGATGTCTAGGTCTTGGTAGCTAAAACGAATGGGTCGCCGCCAGTAAGCGCGATATTGCTCAAAATCTTCTTTTTTGATGATGCCACCCTTGGTTTGAATGAATTGGCTCATTTGCTCGGCCATTGATCCATTGTAGAAGGCATTAGCCCCTTCTTCACGCAGCCGCACTAAAGTGCTCGCCAGGGCGGGGTTTTTGACCGTATCCCCCGCTTTATACGTCTGTGCATACAACACCTGCTGACCGCTGGTTTCTCGAATTAAATCACGGTATTGATTGAGTCGCTCTTCCTGTTTCGCCGTCACGACATAGCCATTTCGAGCTAAATCGATTACGGGGTCAATCAACTGATCTACAGGGAGTTTCCCAAATTGAGTATGGGCCTCAAAAATGCCTTTGACCGTCCCTGGAACACCTATAGCCATTGCGCCCAGGGTACTCAGTTTTCGATCGTGCTGCCCCATATCATCTAAGTACATGTCTTGTTCCGCGGCCAAGGGGGCCATTTCCCGATAATCCAAGCTGCCTGTTGTGCCGTTATTTAGACGATAGACCATAAAGCCCCCACCACCTAAATTTCCTGCATAGGGGAAGGTGACTGCCAGAGCCAACTCTGTAGCAAACATTGCATCAAATGCATTGCCTCCTTGAGCCATGACTGCGACTCCGATTTTTGAGGCTTCTTCCCTGGCCGAGACCACCATGGCGTTTTTGGCGGTTACCCCCAGGGGAGCAGTTTGGACCTCTTTGATCAATGGTTGACAGGAGAGGAGCAAGTAAAGGGTCAGCAGCCAAATGGGATAATTTTTCATGGATTCTTCGGCTTTTAGGGCTTAAAAATTATGGGTTAAACGCTCTAGTTCCTCTCGGCTAAAGGTAATGAGTTCCTTGAAAAAGCTCTGAAATTCTTTGAGAAATTCAGGGTAGTGCTGGCGTAATTCAAGACCCGCTTGATCCATGTTGGAACGCCCTTTTGTCCGTTTGTTCATTTGACGCATGATTTGATCCAAGCCTGCTAAGGATTGGTACTTAACCAGCCAGTTATGTTCGATCATGTAGGGAATTAAATGCTGGGTGCGCTCTGGAGTGAGTGACTTTTTGTCGTCTAGAAGGGCGTAAAATCGCTGAGCAAATGTGGGCAAATTTTCTTGGTGGTATTGCTGCCAATTTGCCGCCAGGAAATGATCGTAGAACAAGTCGACAATGACTCCGGCATAATGGCCAAATTGTTTTCCATGTAATCGTCTGGTGCTTTGACGAAAGGTGGGATGCGCATCTGTGTAGGCGTCTATGGCGCGATGTAATCTTATGCCAATTTGAATTTTTTGATTGTATTGATTAACCTGATTGCCTTTCACGGCATCGGCCATAAAATTGCCCAATTTTATTTCGGGATCCTCACCAGAGAGATAAATGTGGGCTAAAAAATTCACGCCCTAAATTTAGAGAAAAATAATGCCGATATTAATCCTTAATTTTGCTGGGCACGACGGTTTGAATTAATTCACCTCAGTAGCCAGATTTAATCTTGATCAAGGATTGTTTCAATCTACAATTCGTGTCAGTTTTAATCGTTAGTGATAAAAAAGTAATTAAATAAAAATCAGAATCCATGACCCTAATCAAGTCCATTTCTGGCATTCGCGGCACCATCGGAGGTGGTGTGGGCGATAATTTAACGCCCGTCGATGCTGTAAAATTTGCTGCCGCTTATGGTCAATGGTTAAAATCCGCCAATAATGCCGAGCGTTATGTGGTGGTTGTGGGAAGAGACGCCCGACCATCAGGAGACATGATTCAGCAGTTGGTCATGCAAACCCTCATTGGCCAAGGCATTGACGTGATTGATTTGGGATTATCCACAACACCCACAGTAGAAATGGCCGTACCTATGGAGGGAGCCAGTGGCGGGATCATTCTAACGGCCAGTCACAATCCCAAACAATGGAATGCCCTGAAATTGCTGAATCAGCACGGTGAATTCATTGATGCCAAAGCGGGTCAATCCATATTGTCGTTAGTGGAAAACGAACAATTTGAATTCTGTCAAGTCGATGATTTAGGTCGTATTGATCAAAATGATACTTATATCGACAAGCACATACAAGCCATTTTGGCCTTACCTCTTGTGGATGTTCAGGCCATCAAGTCTCAAAATTACACCGTAGTGATTGATGCAGTGAATTCGACTGGAGGCATCGCTTTACCGCCATTGCTCTCAGCTTTAGGCGTGAATGTCATCGCCTTACACTGTACGCCTAATGGTGAATTTCCTCATAATCCAGAGCCGCTAAAGGAACATTTAGGGGACCTAATGGAGGCCGTTACTCACCATAAGGCCGATCTTGGTTTTGTTGTTGACCCTGATGTGGACCGATTGGCCATTGTCGATGAAACAGGGGAGATGTTTGGCGAGGAATATACCCTAGTGGCCGTGGCCGACTACGTCTTGTCAAAAACCCCTGGAAACACTGTGTCGAATTTATCCTCATCCCGTGCCCTGAGTGATGTAACCCAAAAGCGCGGTGGTCAGTATGACGCCAGTGCCGTGGGTGAAGTCAATGTGGTGGCCATGATGAAACAGACCAAAGCCGTTATCGGTGGCGAGGGGAATGGGGGCATCATTTATCCCGAATTACACTACGGGAGAGATAGCTTAGTGGGCGTTGCTTTATTTTTAAGTCATCTGGCCCAACTCGATTTAAAGGTCAGTGCGTTAAAGGCCAGTTATCCCCAATACGCCATGAGTAAGAATAAGGTCGCATTAACCCCAGATCTCGATGTAGATCAATTGATGGATTCCATGGCTAAGATCTACAAAAAGACCGAGCGTGTGAATACGATAGACGGGGTTAAAATTGACTTTGAGAATTCATGGGTTCATTTGCGCAAAAGCAATACGGAGCCAATTATTCGAATTTATACCGAGGCTAGAGACGTGAAGAATGCTGAGGATTTGGCCCAGAGGTTTGTCTTAGAATTGAAACAATTGGCCGGAATTTAATCCGAATTACTTCATTA
>WTIY01000031.1 GCA_011525065.1 Flavobacteriales bacterium | reverse complement strand
TTCATGTCCTTACTCAAAGCACTTCAAATTCAGTTGACACGCACCACTTTACCATGGGTTCCTGTGGGTAGTCCTGAAATCAGATATTTAATCAATGAAATTGTCTTGGCAGAGGAAACCGATTTAAATTTAGACGGACAACGCCAGAGCCATTTTGAAATGTATCTCGAAGCCATGAAAGATGCCGGAGCATCGACGGATGAAATCACTCAGTTCATCAAAAAAGTTAGTAATGGGACTCCCTGGTATCAAGCAGCTTCTATGGCGAAAATCCCACCTTACGTTCGGTCCTTTTTGGGCTTTACGTTTTCTGTAATCGAAAGCGGCCAAGCACACAAAATTGCTGCGGCCTTCACCTTTGGTCGTGAGGATTTAATTCCTCAAATGTTTGGCGCAATCATCATGTCGATTCAGCGACAGTTTCCTGAAGAAAATTTGAGTCGATTCCACTACTATTTTCAAAGACACATTGAACTCGACGATGACACTCACGGTCCATTAGCTTTGAAAATGATTGAACGACTTTGTGGAAATGACGCTATAAAATGGGAAGAAGTCACACAAACCGCGTTAGAAGCTCTAGACTTTCGAAAAAAATTATGGGACGGTGTGTTGGCTGAAATAAACGAGTCCAAATCCGCAGAAATCGTCTAGGATTCAGGGGCTATTCTGACGCGTAAACCCTTCATTTCAGGGGTGATGAATAATTGACACCCCAAGCGAGAGTTGTCTTTTAGGTAAAAGGCCTCAGCGAGCATGGCGCGTTCATCATCCATTTGTTCGGGCAAGGTGTGATCACTCTCAACATAGCATTGACATGACGCGCACATGGCCATACCACCGCAGATTCCTATGGTCCCTTCAGGAGCTAACTCGTAAGCACGGATGACTTCCATGAGATTCATGTTCATGTCAGTGGGCGCCATAATCTGATGAGTTTGACCATCACGGTCAGTAATCCAAATTTCTACCTCTAGCGCCATAATTTTATCCGTTTTAGTCGATGGATTTAATCACGGCCTTTGGGGCCTGTTTTTTAGTGCCATCGAAGCCCTCTACACCGCCAACCGTGGTGTATTTCATGACGTATCGTTTATTGGGATGAATCCTTTTATACGCACTTTGGCACATTAAAGTTGCCTCGTGAAACCCGCAGAGAATCAATTTGAGTTTTCCTGGATAAGTATTGACATCACCAATGGCATAGACCCCGGGGATGTTGGTTTGGTAATCCAATGCATTATCTACTTTAATGGCATTTTTCTCCAATACCAGCCCCCAATTTGCAATTGGCCCAAGCTTTGGTACCAATCCAAAAAGAGGAATAAAGGCATCGCATTGGTGTTTAATCAATGACTCATCAGTCTTAATGTCCACAGCAGTCAAGTCTTTATCCCCATGTATTTTAACCACCTCACCTGGGGTGATTAATTTGATTTTTCCACTGTTTTTAAGGGCTTGAACCTTTTCAACACTATCAAGGGCTCCACGAAATTCATTGCGCCGATGAACCAAAGTCACCGAGGCGGCAATGTCGGTCAGAAAAATACTCCAGTCCAGGGCTGAATCACCCCCTCCGGCAATCACAACATGCTTGCCTCGATATTGATCCGGGTTCTTAATAAAATACGCCACCCCGTGATTCTCAAAGCGCGTTAAGTTTTCGAGCAGAGGCTTTCGTGGTTCAAAACTTCCTAGTCCACCCGCAATAGCTACAACTGGCGCCTGATGTTTCGTGCCCTTATCGGTCGTTACGACAAAAGTGCCATCTTCCTGTGGCACCAATGTATCGGCCCGCTCTCCCAAAGTAAAACCGGGAGAGAAAGGAGCGATTTGCTCCATGAGCTTGTCTGTTAAATCCCCCGCTAAAATCTCTGGATAAGCAGGGATGTCATAAATGGGTTTTTTAGGATAAATTTCACTACACTGACCCCCTGGTTGAGGCAGAGCATCAATTAAATGACATTTTAATTTGAGTAATCCTGCCTCAAAAACAGCAAAAAGACCCGTTGGCCCTGCTCCAATGATTATTATATCGGTTTTGATCACGAACTTTTTTTTTAATTCATCTAAATTGTGCTAAAAAGCCTCCAAAAGTGATGACCATCGTCCTTCAAGTACGATTTGGGTCAAACATTAACGACTTCTTGTATTTCGGGAGCATATTTTTGAATCGTCATGGCTACACCACTTTTAAGCGTCATTTGATTGACTGAACAATCCACACAGGCGCCTTCTAGTCTTACCGTAACCTTTTCTCCCTCTACAGCTATTAATGAAATATCTCCTCCGTCATTTTGTAAAAACGGTCTGATTTCAGCCAATGCTTGCTCTATTCTATCATTCAACGACTCCTGATTCATGTTTACGATTTTACGGCACTACATCCTGCCATGGTGGTGATTTTTATTGCCTCGGTGGGCGGCAAATCCTTATTTCGTTTCACAGTTTGGCGAACGACTTCTCGTGTCAAGACTAAAAAGGCCTCTGCCGCAGGGGTTCCGCCTTGCAGTGCAGCCGGTCGTCCAACATCGCCAGATTCTCTAATGCTTTGGACCAAAGGAATCTCTCCTAAAAACTCAACGTCTAAATCCTCAGCAAGGTGTCGCGCTCCACTTTGACCAAAAATATAATACTTGTTATCGGGTAATTCACTGGGTGTAAAGTAGGCCATGTTCTCCACAATACCCAGCACAGGAACTTGAATATGCTCTTGGGCGAACATGGCGACCCCTTTTCGAGCATCCGCCAGTGCTACATTTTGAGGGGTACTGACCACAACAGCTCCACTGATGGGCAAGGATTGCATGATGCTCAAATGAATGTCTCCCGTTCCTGGTGGCAAATCGATGAGCAAAAAATCCAACTCACCCCAGGCGGCATCAAAAATCATTTGATTCAATGCTTTCGCAGCCATGGGACCCCGCCAAATGACGGCTTGATTGGGTTGGGTAAAAAATCCGATGGACAATATTTTAACGCCGTATTGTTCGATGGGCGCCATCTTGCTCTTACCCTCTACTTGCACCGATAAAGGACGTTCACCGGCCACATCGAACATAATGGGTATTGATGGTCCGTAAATGTCTGCGTCTAGAACCCCAACACTAAAACCCATCTCTGCTAAGCTAATAGCTAAGTTCGCGGTAACCGTAGACTTGCCAACCCCACCTTTACCGGAGGCGATAGCTACAATATTTTTTATGCCGGCAATGGGATTTCCTTTAATCAGTTTGAGGTCTCGAGCAGGAGCCTGAGGAACTGTAAGGTTGATTTGAGCCTTGATGTCTGTGCCAAAGGTTTGCTCCAAGGCTTGAGTGATGTCGGAAATCACGCGTTTTTTAATGTGCAAGGCCGGTGTTTTTAAACTTAAATCAATCACCACCTCGCGTCCAAAAATATTGATGTTGGTCACCGCACCGCTTTGGCTGATACTCTGTCCTTCACCCGGAAGTGTCAAGCCATCTAAAACCCCTAATATATCCTTCTTTTCCATGGCCTCAGCCGTATTTAGAATTATTCTAAAGGGCAAATATACCCAGAAATTTAATCTTCACATAACCCTTTAGAGGGGTTTCAGTTTGCGTCAGGCAACCAAAGCAATTGATCAAATTCAACCACGCGGTCCTCCCTAACTTCAACACCCTCTTGTTCGAGTAAGCGTTGCATGGTATTGGATCCAGCAAAGTGATGTTTACCCGTGAGTACCCCAGAGCGATTAACCACTCTGTGGGCCGGTACATCGGGAAGCGAGTGAGAAGCATTCATGGCGTAACCCACTGTTCTTGAACTTTGTGGTGAACCCACTGCCCTGGCAATAGCACCATAAGTGGTCACCCTACCATAAGGGATTCTTCGAACCACCCTATATACCCGCTGAAAAAAATCGCTTTTGGCATCCATAAATAGTCGTGTCTTACATGTTTTGGACAATTCGAATGATGGTGATCAAAGAAATTACCGCAGTTATTCCACCGAGTAAAAAATTCACATTAAATCCAAAGCTTCCAATTGGCAAGCGACGACGAAAGAAGTATATGTACAACAACAACATCGACATTGTCCCTGAGCCTGAACCGATCAATGCCCAAATCACTAGGCTAGGGTCAAAGAAAAACCAACCAAAAGCGCTAAAACTGATGCTGATGTAAACCCAGTAAGGAATCGGAAGTAGATTAATTGCTGCGAGCAAAAGCCCGTATAAAAAACGATTGGCCCCAGATTTCTTAACGCCCTTTGGCACCTCACGTCTGCTGTCTTTTGCTAGAACAAAAAAATAAAAAGTCAGGGCCAAAAATATGCCGAGGGCCACTTTCTGTAAAACATCGACAACTGCTGTATAGCCCTCGAGATAACGGGCAAAAAAGATTCCAACAAGCGTTTGAATGCACACCACAAGAAGGACCCCAAAACTGAAGATAACTGCTGGCTTTCTTCCTTGCTTCACGCCTATTTTAGCTGCCGTCATGTTCAATAGGCCAGGCGGAATAAGCCCGACAAACGCCGCGATATACCCAACAAAAAAATTGATTACCCCTGACATTAACTACTAATTAGGTCTTTCAAGCAACAAGTTAGTCATTAGAGCCCACTCAAAGAAAAACTGACATAAGTAATTTTCTTGTGTTGTTCTAAATACTGTGATTCGTAAAAAGTTTGTACTGAGGTCACCAGCTCGGGGGCCCCAGTCACTCCATATACATCGTGCTGAGAAAAATGAACTTCTTGAGCTAAACCGTGCAATAATCCCAGAGTATATCCATGCATAAATTCACTGTCTGTTTTCAGATGAACAACACCTTCTGGACGAAGAACCGACTGATAGGTTTTCAAAAAGTCCTTATTGGTCAAGCGGTGCTTAGTCCGCTTATACTTGATTTGCGGATCGGGAAACGTGATCCAAATTTCATCGACTTCACCCGCAGCGAAACAGTGGGCCAATAATTCTATTTGAATGCGCAAAAAGCCTACATTCTCCAGCTTTTGCTCTAATGCTGTCTTAGCACCACGCCAAAAACGAGCGCCTTTGATGTCTATGCCAATAAAATTTTTATCGGGATATTTCGCAGCTAGAGCCAGAGTATACTCCCCTTTACCACAGCCCAATTCCAAAACTACAGGCCGATCATTATTAAAAAAAGACGCTCGCCAATTACCCTTGAGCCCAAAAGAATCGTCTAATAACACCTCCCTTTTGGGTTGCACGACATTGGCAAAAGTTTCATTTTCTCGAAATCGCTTTAATTTATTTTTACTTCCCACAACAGTAAGATATGTTC
>WTIY01000012.1 GCA_011525065.1 Flavobacteriales bacterium | reverse complement strand
CAGCGTCAGATGTGTATAAGAGACAGCCCCACTACATGCGGCTTATTTTGAGCTTAAAGATATTGAGAAGGACTTTTTGCCTCATTTTAAGACTTACTATAATTCTGAGGAATTGCGCCGCTGTAAATCCTGTGGCCACACCATGGAAACAGACCCAAAATTTTCAGATCAGTAAGTGGTCATCAGTTAAGGCAAGCGGATTCTGTTGGACTCCATTGTTGGGTCAATGATCAAAAGACGAGATATTAAGTGAAGGCATTGGCCTTGGGTTGAGAATGTTGTATTTTCGCGAAAACTTTTCTCACGACCATGACAAAAACCACCAATACCATTGCCATTAATGATGTACTTATACAATTAGGGGTACAAATAGAAAACGCCGGGACCTCCACAGGGAGCCAGTGGTTTTCCACCAGTGAATTTATCGCTTCTCATTCTCCTGTTGATGGAGCCTTGATCGGAAAAGTATCGATCACCTCGCCAGAGGATTACAGTAAAGTTATGGACGCCGCGACGAGTGCCTTTGTTCAATGGCGCGTTATGCCTGCGCCTCAGCGCGGAGAAATAGTTCGTCAATTTGGCGAAGAATTAAGGCGACTAAAAGAGCCGCTGGGCAGATTGGTGTCCTATGAAATGGGTAAAAGCTTACAAGAAGGGCTTGGAGAAGTTCAAGAGATGATCGATATCTGTGATTTTGCGGTAGGCCTCTCCAGACAGCTGCACGGCTTTACCATGCACAGTGAGCGCTTTGGTCACAGGATGTATGACCAGTATCATCCACTTGGGGTGGTTGGGATTATTTCTGCATTTAATTTTCCTGTTGCCGTTTGGTGCTGGAATACGGCTTTGGCCTGGATTTGTGGTGATGTTTGCGTGTGGAAACCTTCGGAAAAAGCCCCGCTTTGTGGCATTGCCTGTCAAAAAATAGCCGCCTCGGTTTTTGCCAAACACAATTTGCCAGAAGGCCTGTCGTGCTTAGTTAATGGTGATTACAAGGTCGGTGAAATGATGACAACCGATCAACGAATTCCACTGGTATCTGCTACAGGTTCGACGCGCATGGGTAAAATCGTTGCCCAAACGGTGGCTCAGCGACTCGGACGTAGCCTCCTGGAGTTAGGCGGTAACAATGCCATTATTGTCACGCCTGATGCCGACATTAAAATGACCGTAATTGGCGCCGTTTTTGGCGCGGTAGGGACCTGTGGACAGCGTTGTACCTCTACACGACGATTGATCATTCACGAGTCGATATACGATCAAGTCAAAGAGGCCTTAACTGGGGCGTACAGCCAATTACGAATAGGCAATCCACTGGATGAAAACAATCACGTTGGACCGCTTATTGATCAAGACGCTGTTGCCATGTATCAGAACGCGCTAGAAAAAGTAGTGGCCGAAGGAGGATCTCTGTTAGTGCCTGGAGGCACTTTATCTGGTGAGGGTTATGAAAGCGGTTGTTATGTTAAGCCCGCAATTGCTGAAGCAGAAAATCATTTTGATATCGTTCAGCACGAAACTTTTGCCCCGATCCTTTATTTACTGAAATATTCTGGCGGGGTTGAAAACGCCATTGCTCTGCAAAATGGCGTTGCACAAGGACTCTCTAGCGCAATCATGACGAACAACCTCAGAGAGGCCGAACTCTTTTTGAGCCATGCCGGAAGCGATTGTGGTATTGCTAATGTCAACATTGGGACCTCAGGCGCTGAAATTGGTGGCGCTTTTGGTGGTGAAAAGGAAACTGGAGGTGGTCGAGAATCGGGTAGTGATGCATGGAAAGTATACATGCGTCGTCAAACCAACACCATTAATTATACGACAGAATTGCCTCTAGCTCAAGGCATTAAATTTGATTTATAGCCCTTAGGCTTGACGTCCTTTTTCGTCAGGGTAGAGGCCAGGCAGTGGATCGCTCTGCCAAAAGGCTTTCGTGGCGGTATTCATGATGCTCAGGGTCCCTTCAAAAGCGGCCCCTGTATCCATATTCCACAGATTGGTTGCACGGAATGGTGTCGTGGCGCCAATGCGTTGAACAGGAGTATGCCCGATAAAAATCTCTTCAAAACACTTCAGGCGTTCAGGAAATTGCCAGGCGGATTTGTCGGACAGCGTATGTGCTGCTCGAGCCACTTCCCAAAGGGTTCGGTCCCAATAGACCATATGGGGATGAAACTCCTCTGCTGGGCCCTTTGGATGGGTAAAACCAGCATGGACAAAAAGATTCTGGTCCAAAACCACGTAGTTTTCCAACTGCTCCAAAAATTTTATGTGACGTTTCTTTTTTGAGGCAGAGACTTTACTGTAAGCATCAATGCTGCTTTGTCCGCCATGAGCTACCCATAATTCAGGGGCTTTTTGATCTTTCAGATAATCCAGACAAAGGGCGTCGTGATTGCCTCGAATGAATCGGCAGTGGTAACGGGAGGACAGTTCCATAAGGGCATCAATGACCTCAGGCCCCTCGGACCATCCGTCGAGATAATCGCCCAAAAAAATCAAAGCGTCTCCATGTTCTATGGGCGCCCGCTCCAAAATCTGCATCAGTGCTCTATGGCCTCCGTGGATGTCGCCAATGACAAACTGAGCCATTACTCGACAGTTTTATTGACGATGGTGCTCGAGGCTTGATCCAGACACATGACCATGAGATCTGCAATGTTTACATGAGGCGGTCGGCTGAGTACAAAGACGATGATTTCTGCGATGTCTTCAGGCTGAAGCGGGTTGTACCCTTTATACACTTGCTGGGCACGGGCCTTATCCCCTTTAAATCGGACCTCGCTGAACTCGGTTTCTACTAAACCTGGATGGATTGCGCTGACCTTAATGCCCTTGCCGTTGAGGTCGATCCGCATGGCGTGGTTCAGGGCATCGACCGCGTGTTTGCTCGCGCAGTAAACATTGCCTTTTGGGTAAATCTCCTTTCCTGCAGTTGATCCTAGGTGTATGACGTGTCCTGTTTTCCGTTTGATCATTTGAGGAATCACTGCTTTTGAGACGTACAACAAGCCTTTAACATTGATGTCGATCATGGCGTCCCAATCATCCAAATTGGCATCTTCAAAAGAGTCCAAGCCGTGAGCGTTGCCAGCATTATTAATCAAAATATCAATTTGGGAAAACTCCTCTGGAAGCTGGGAAATCATCTGGGTGGTGGCTTTTCGATCCCGAACATCAAAACAAAGAGAATGCACTGCTGTTAACTCAGAGAATTCCTTCACCAAGGCCTTTAGGCGTTGCGCTCTTCGGCCGGTCAGGACTAACCGACAGCCCGCTTGAGCCAGTGCTCGCGCCGTGGCCAAACCGATGCCTGATGTGGCTCCGGTGATTAAGGCGGTTTTTTGGGAAAGTAAAGCCATGGTATAGCGATTAGGGTTAAGGCACTTTATGGCCCTGGCTTGCCACAAGCAGCTCGAACCAGTGCACTTCAGATAATTTAATCGTCGATGCTTTTGCCGCCAAGGCCAATCGCTCTTTTTGAGTGGTGCCGATTACCGGAACAATGCCAGCTGGGTGGGCCATGAGCCAGGCCAAAACAAGTTGATCTTTGGTCGCTCCATAAATGGCGCACAATGAGCTGAGTACGGTATGAATCCTATGGGCTGCCTCTCCCTTGTCCTTGAACACATCGCCTACAGGGCTCCAGGCCATGGGTAAAATACCATGGGTCATCATATGGTCAAGACTGCCGTCAAAAAACGGGCTGAGGTGGGTCATGGAGCACTGAATTTGATTGGCGACAACCTCAGTTTTTGTTTGGATAAGTGCCGTCTGGCTAGGGGTGAAATTGGATACGCCAAAAGATCTAATGACCCCTTTTTCTTTCAAAACAGTAATCGCTTCGGCGATGGCCTCCGGCCTCATCAGTGGGCTGGGGCGGCGCAATAGGAAGAGATCTAAATAGTCACACTGAAGAAGCTCAACCGAACGCTCAGCACTCTCTATAATGTATGCTGCGTCATACTGATAGTGCTTTACGCTATGGGGACGCGCTTCACAGGCATACTGTATGCCGCATTTACTGATGATCTGAAGTTCAGAGCGATCTACCTTTGATCGAGAGAGGGCCTTGCCAAATTGCCCCTCTACGGTGTAATCTCCATAGATGTCGGCATGATCAAAACTGCTCAATCCGTGGTCGACACAAAATTCAATGAGCTCAGTCATTTGGCCAGTGTCGAAATTTCGTCGCCAGCTGCCCCAATCCATACAGCCGACAATGACAGAAGAAAATGAATTTATCATGGCAAATATTTTGTTTTAAAATTAGGCATTTTATCGAGGATAAACAGCTGTAAACCCCCTATTTTATTGTATTTTTTAACCAATTATTAACAGCGGAATTGATGAATTATCGTCAATTTGCGACTGGATTTTAAAGATCGATACCTTGTATTCGGTCTTTTTTAATGGAAGCATGAAGTTATGGAACCAAACCAAACCCAACAAGATTTAGGTGCGCTCAACGAATTGATCGAGCGCGAAAGCGCTATTGTCAGTTTGCTCGCTCAGGAAATGAATAAGGTCATCGTGGGCCAAAAGCACATGATTGAGCGATTGATGATCGGATTATTGTCTCAAGGACACATTTTATTAGAAGGGGTGCCAGGATTAGCCAAAACATTGGCCATTAACACCTTATCCAAAGCAGTAAAAGGCAGATTTAGCCGAATTCAGTTTACGCCGGACCTCCTGCCTGCTGATGTTATCGGGACCATGATCTACAACATCAAGACCAATGATTTCAGCATTAAAAAGGGACCTATTTTTGCCAATTTTGTTTTAGCAGATGAAATAAATAGAGCTCCGGCGAAAGTACAATCAGCTTTGCTGGAGGCCATGCAAGAGCGTCAAGTCACCATTGGTGATGAAACCTTTGGTCTAGATCAGCCTTTTTTGGTCATGGCCACCCAAAACCCAATTGAACAAGAGGGAACTTATCCCTTGCCAGAAGCCCAAGTCGACCGATTTATGCTTAAAACGGTTATCGATTATCCGGCCATAGATGAGGAGCAAATGATCATTCGACAAAATTTAAATGGTGGGCTGGCCGCGGTTAAACCTGTAGCGACCTTGAATCAGATCAAAAAAGCTCAGGCAGCCGTGCGTCAAGTCTACATGGATGAGAAAATCGAGCGCTACATTTTGGACATCATTTTTGCTACACGACATCCTGAAAAATATAAGCTCGACGATTTACCTCCGTTGATCAGTTACGGCGCTTCTCCTCGAGGGAGCATCAACCTGGCATTGGCGGCCAAGAGTTTCGCCTTCATTAAAG
>WTIY01000149.1 GCA_011525065.1 Flavobacteriales bacterium | reverse complement strand
AACGCCGTGGTCTATGTCTGGTACGACAACGAGTATGGATACAGCCATCAGGTGATCCGATTGGCGCGATACATTACTGGAGCCCGTTGCTTAACTTATTATTAATTCGATAGGGTTCGAGCTTGAAAATGCTCCTTAGGTTTATAAGATCCAGCCCTCTCGGTAAGTTCCTTTGACCCATTTATTGGCATAATCCCAATTAGTGACCCGCATGTCGTCACCATTCCAAAGTATGGTCTTACGCCCAGGATAATTATATGGTGACCAATCATTTGGGCCTTTTCCTTCTTTGAGCACCTTGTACTGGAAGCCTTTTATGGCGAGATTACCCATAAGTACAGCTTCAGTGAGTGGCCCAGCGTATGAAAACGGCGACGAAGTCTCTCCCCCGTCCAAACAAGCCGCTACAAAATTACCGGCATGTGAGGTCTTGACTCGAGTGAGACGCTCCTCAGGCGGAACGAAATCTAACATGCGCTCCGAGGGCAATAAACGTGGATTTCGTGAATAGGTATCCGTTACCATAATTCCGTCTGTTCCATGAAAAATACTTCCGCCACTGACATCTCCTGGAATTTCACCATCCTTGAGTACAGGGGGAAGATCTGGCATAATGCCTCCATCATACCAATTCAAGCTAATGTCCTGTTGTTGCTTATCCTTGAACTTCAGACGCACAATGGAAGACGGTGGACAGGCCTCAGGATAATTGGCCTCAACAAAGTCATTGGACCAAATAGTGGTACAACTCGCTTCTGCCTCATAAGGGAATTTTAGTCCTAAAGTTTTGAACGGAGTCTCCATAATATGACAGCCCATATCACCCAAAGCTCCTGTACCAAAATCCCAGAATCCACGCCACTTAAACGGTAAATAGTTTTTATTGTAAGGTCGCATTGCTGCAGGACCTAACCAAAGATCCCAATCCAATGTATCAGGAATTGGATCTGCCGTGGTAATGTGCTTAAATCCTTGTGGCCATACTGGACGATTGGTCCAACAATCCACCCGATTAACCTTACCGATAACTCCAGCTTCAATCCACTCTTGAGCCGAACGAATGCCATCACTCGACGAGCCCTGATTACCCATTTGCGTGACAATTCCCATCTGTGCAGCGACATCAGCCATAAGTCTCGCTTCATTGATGTTATGGGTTAAGGGTTTTTCAACATAGGCATGTTTTTTCTCACGCATGAAAGGCAGCGCAATGGTCGCATGGGTATGGTCTGGTGTAGCGACCATGACGGCATCCATATCATTGATGTGTCGATCGTACATTTGGCGAAAATCGCGATAGCGCTTGGCCTCAGGATGAGCCTCATAAGAATTTTTAGCCCGAAGATCATCCACATCACAAAGGGCCACGAACTTGACTCGTCCGGTTTCGTATAATTCACGTACGACACCCTCACCTCTTCCTCCTACACCAACTGCACCGATATAAAGGGTATCGCTGGGTGGAACGTGTGTTTTGCCAAGGACGTAACTGGGCACTATAGTGAAGGCTGCAGAGGCTGCCGCAGACTTTTGAATAAATGATCTTCTTTTCATGGAGTTAGTTGTTTTGGTCTTGGAATTAAAGATATGAAATAAGCCATATATATGAGGAAAGAGAAATAAAAATCTCATCAGCGATCAATGATCTCGACATCATTGTATTTTTAATTTCTAAGTTTGCAAAGTAAACCCGCATTTAAAGTGGGATTATTTGATTGACCTAAATAAAGACCATTATTATGCGTATCGACATCATTACTGTTCTACCAGAGCTAATGCGCAGTCCTTTTGAAGCATCGATACTCAAGCGGGCCATCGAAAAAGACCTTGTTGAGATTCACTTTCACAATCTGCGGGATTACAGCAGTAATAACTACAAACAAATTGACGATTATCAATTTGGGGGTGGTGCCGGAATGGTGATGATGATTGAGCCCATTGACAAGTGCATAAGTGCTTTAAGAGAAGAACGGCACTATCAGGAGGTCATTTATATGACTCCTGATGGCAATCGATTTGATCAAAAAATCGCAAACGAACTGTCCCTTAAAGAAAACATCATCATTTTATGTGGTCATTATAAAGGCGTTGATCAGCGCGTAAGAGATCATTTTATCACCCGGGAGGTATCTGTAGGCGATTTTGTCCTTAGCGGCGGGGAACTGGCGGCAAACATCCTGTGTGATGCAGTCATAAGATTAATTCCAGGTGTTTTAAGCAATGAAACGAGCGCACTCACGGATTCCTTTCAAGACGATTTGCTGGCGCCACCCATTTATACGCGGCCAGCCGATTACAAAGGATGGCATGTGCCAGAAATATTGCTCAGCGGAGACGCGTCCAAAATAGAGGAATGGCGTGAAAATAAGGCGGTCGAACACACTCAATCTCGACGTCCAGACTTGTGGAAAAAGCATCAGGGAGAATGACCGAATTAGGCCAATAATTTGTCTTTGACGAGCCTCAATTATTTTAATTTATTTCTTGCAGGTGATGCAATTTTAACTATTTTTGCCATCGATTTGTGATAACCTCTGGCGATAGACGTGAATGTTGCGCAAACTAAACAAGATACACAAACGATGGAATCTTTAATCAAATTTGTTCAAGACGAGTTCGTTACTAAGAAAGAGTTTCCCGAATTTTCTGCAGGAGACACCATTACGGTTTACTACGAAATTCGCGAAGGTGAAAAAACCAGAACACAGTTTTTTCGCGGAGTCGTCATCCAGGTAAAAGGAACAGGTAGTTCAAAAACTTTTACCATTAGAAAAATGTCTGGAACGGTTGGTGTAGAGCGTATTTTCCCAATCAATTTACCAGCACTTCAAAAAATTGAGGTCAACAAACGCGGAAGTGTGCGTAGAAAACGCATTTATTACTTCAGAGAATTGACCGGTAAAAAAGCGAGAATTAAAGAAAAGAAATTCTAGTTTACACGCTTTAAAGTCTTTGAAAGGCAGTCTATTCCTTAGGCTGCCTTTGTTATTTACAATTGTTAATAACAGCAGTTCAAAAGATGTTGTTATTAAACCCTCCCTGTAATTTGCACAATTAAAAAATGAGCGTACTTTAGAACCATCAAAGCGAGACTATCGCCGAGATGTTAAGAAACGTTCTTAAACATACTTTCTGTAAAAAGCTAAATTCTGCACTAGGGGATTTTGGTCTTCTTACAGGAAGGTGAGTCGGTTCCTAAAGGGCGATTAAGGTCCATAAGTAATTGATCAACACTGAAGGTTGCCGAGCAAGACCTACTAGCAATAGTACGGTCGCGGTGATGTCAAAGTTCAGACCCGAAGACAGCTAGAAATAGTTGACTAAGAGGAATGAGCGGCACGCTGAAAGTGGCCTAGCAATAGGGCGCAAGCTCGCACCAGCAGACAATTACAAAGCGCAAGACAACAACGGGAGTCTAAAAGCTCATTACCGAACTCAGAAGCAGCAATGCAGATGAGTAACGAAATGAATAGATAGACGACCAGTCGAGCCAAACCGTTTCAACTGTGCTAAAATCCACCATATTCAGCAATGAAGCCGGTGGAGAAAAAAGACGACTGAAACACAGAGCTTAGTCAAACACCCAACAGGAGCGTCGCTTAGAAAGCAAGTCACAATTACGGGGGTTTAATAAACCCGTCTCGAACTGTAAAAGTTAATTGGTAACGGCTAGACTCACAAGGAGCCATATCAAAGTATTCGTACGATGATATGGCTTTTCTTGTTTTTGCCCCCTAGAAAGTCGCCAGAGGTCGCTCAAAGGTGGGCGACAAAATAGACGGCCCCTCCAATTAGATTAAGCGCTATTGGGCCCAGTTTTTTTGAACGCTAAGCGTCGATTCATTATATTTGCAGGCCCTTGTTAAATCGGGAAAATCGCCTAATCTCAGATATGATGAATTCAAACCCAAACATCTATTATACCATTACCGACGAAGCGCCTTTTTTGGCCACTCATTCACTTTTGCCAATCGTCGAAAAATTCACAAAATTGGCAGGCATAGAGATTCGTACTGCAGATATTTCTTTGGCAGGGCGTATTTTAGCCAATTTTAATGACCATCTCAATGAGGATCAAAAAACCTCAGACGCGCTACAAATGCTCGGTGAACTTGCGAAGAAACCCGAGGCAAACATCATTAAACTGCCCAACATAAGTGCCTCAATGCCACAGCTTTTGAGTGCCATCCAAGAATTACAAAACAAAGGGTATGCCCTACCTGACTATCCGCACAATCCACAAAATGATGAGGAAAAGCAGATTAAAGCGACCTACGATAAAATCAAAGGAAGTGCGGTTAATCCTGTTCTGAGAGAGGGCAATAGCGATCGTCGCGCCCCGAAGGCGGTTAAGAACTTCGCCAAAAAGCACCCCCATAAGATGGGCGCCTGGCAAAAGGAGTCAAAAACTCATGTAACAACCATGACACAGGGTGATTTTTTTCACAATGAAAAGTCAAAAACTTTTGATTCAAATAACACGCTCAAGATATCTCTACATACTCCAGATGGCCAAGTAAGCGTACTTAAAGATAAAATTGAAGTGATCGCAGGAGAGATCGTGGATGCCTCAATAATGCAAAAGACCGCCCTAACCGAGTTCCTAAATCACGCCATTGAGCAGGCCGGTAAAGAGCAATTATTGCTTTCACTCCACATGAAAGCAACCATGATGAAAGTCAGTGACCCCATCATTTTTGGACATGCCGTAAAGGCCTTTTTTAAGCCCGTCTTTGAGGCCCATGGTGAGACATTCGAAAAACTCAACGTCAATGTAAACAATGGGTTTGGTGACTTAATCGCCAAAATTCAAAGCTTACCAGAGGATGAAAAACTCGCCATTGAACGAAGCATCGAATCATGTTTAGATCAACGTCCGGATTTAGCAATGGTCAATAGCGATCAGGGCATTACAAATCTCCACGTACCGAGTGATGTAATCATCGACGCTTCAATGCCCGCGATGATCCGAAATTCAGGCCAAATGTGGGATAAAAATGGTGATGTACAGGACACCAAAGCCATTATTCCAGACAGTTCTTATGCTGGAGTTTATCAAGCGACCATCGATTTTTGCAAAGCCAATGGCGCCTTTGACCCGACCACAATGGGGACAGTGCCCAATGTAGGGCTTATGGCTCAAAAGGCAGAAGAATATGGCTCTCATGACAAAACTTTTGAAATCCAAAGCTCTGGCGTCTTGCACGTAGAGGATCAAAACGGAGCAGTCATCTTTTCATTTGAGGTGGCTCCAGGGGATATTTTCCGCATGTGCCAGGTTAAGGA